>NZ_JCACKQ010000122.1:0-3791 GCF_059505465.1 Symplocastrum torsivum
AAAAACATCCAGCCCATGATACTAGAGGTTGCAATCCTTGATGTTAAGCCCAGTAGGGTTAATGAGTTTGAAGCGGCTTTTAAAACAGCCTCAACGATCATTGCCTCGATGCCAGGGTACATCTCTCATGAACTCCAACGTTGCTTAGAAACCACGAACCGCTACATTCTACTTGTGCGCTGGCAGACGTTAGAAGACCACACCATTGGGTTTCGACAATCGCCAGAGTACCAACAGTGGCGTTCCTTGTTGCATCACTTTTATGAGCCGTTCCCAACAGTGGAACACTATGAAGTCGTTGCTTTTCGCTAGCCATCTACCCGACGAATTGGAATTTGGATTTCACTGCGCTTGGCAGGTTCGGGGACATAGGGAGCATCGTAGAAGAAGCGGCGAGGTGAACCGACGACAGTCCACTCCGGGTGCTGCGCTAACCACTCCCGTAAGCGCTCTATGTTCTTTTGGTAGCTCGAATAATCGTAACTGCCTTTTAGCCCAAGGCTGACGACTGTCATGGGTGCAATGTCTTCTACCTGAATGTTTTGTGCAATCTCAGAAGGGTAGATGTCAGTGCTGCGGTAGAGGAATGAAACAAGCGCTTCACCCCGTTCATCGGGTGCGCCTATCTCACTGGCTTCCAGGGTGCTAACTGGATAACGGGTTTCCACCGGAGCCGTCATGGAGATATTGTTAGAGCTGATGTGGCGATAGAGAGGGTCAAACGCTCTATTGGCTGCCATTGAGAGTTCTCCTGAGTAGCGAACTGTGGCAGAACGGTATGCCGGATATTGTTTGACTTCAATTTGCCCTTCTGGTGTTGGAGGTGGAAATCCTTCTGGCAAGGGAGCAGCAGTAGCACTATAGGCGAAAAATGCGATAGCGCAAGCGCTGCCGCCAAGGCAGATCGCTACCACTGCCAGGATTCCTACGGGTAATAGTATGTTCTCTAGCTTCACAGGGAACCTCAGAAATTCGTCCTATTCTAAGTCTGGCAGTTTTTCACGGGGGCAGGCGTTCACCTTCCTTGCACAGCGCAATCATGCGATCACAATTCTCTCTCGACACAGCACTTCTTCGCTCATTCAAATTTTGGTGGATGTTCCCCTACCTTGACCCACATCCGACGCACGCGAATCAACTGAGGACGATTCATCTTCAATGCAGCAATTGTTGCTCGACCAATCGGTGTCAATCCTACTAACTCTGTCCCATCCTCACTCCACGTAAAATGCTCCTCCCACACTTGGCGATGAGGATGAAACAAAGGAACTGTTTGCTGGGTAGTGGGGTCTAGTGCTGTTTGTAGAGTGGCTTTGTAGCGATTGCAGGTAGGACAGGAAAGGCAGATATTCTCGAAAATTGTCTCTCCAGCAGCCGAACGGGGGACAATGTGTTCAAATTCAAAAATTGCAACTGTCAGAGCTTCAGCCGTGCGGCAATAGGCGCAGCAATCCCTAAAATGGGTACGAATTTGTCGCTGTAGCTCAACAGGAATATAAGCGCTCACGCCACCGTTGCCAATGTTTCTAGGCAGTGCAGAGTATATCTGGCTCTGGTTTTGAGGATTGTCAGTTGATCGACTTGTGCTAGGAGACGGTCTAGATTTGCAACTTCGTCGGCAGAGAGTTGAGATTCTGCATTCTGAACTAGCAAATCGTTCAATTGATTTTGTGCTGCGGGAGCTAGCATACTATCGGCTAATGCTTGCAGCTCATCTTGGCTTAAGCCAATTAAGCACTCGTCATCTAGAGCTAATGGGTTCGCTAGTCGATTGTAGGCTTCCAAATCTAACAAGACGCCAACTCGCTCCCCCTGCTCGTTGGTAATGTAACGCACTTGCTCAGACATGGGTTTTCACCGTAAGGGCTTCGGATTCATCGTAGCTTATGGGAGCGAGAGCGATCGCTTCTCATGCTGCTTGGGTTGTGGGGGAGTGGACTTCGTGGAGGATAATGCGATCACCACCACTGCCAGGATTCCTACGGGTAATAGTATGTTCTCTAGCTTCACAGGGAACCTCAGAAATTCATCCTATTCTAAGTTTGGCAGTTTTTCACGGGGGGAGGGTTTCACCTTCCTTGCACAGCGCAATTACTTTAAAATCAATTCTATTACACGATCATCCAAATCAATTAGCTTGAGCCATGCTAGCGTCAAGCATTTGCCACGTCATCTCCTGACCTGCCCGTAAGGGCACAAGTCCGAATTCAGTAAATGGCACTTCATCGGGAATGCGCCAGGTCGTTCTGGTCAAGGTAATCTGTTCGGTATTGTGCGGGAGTTGATAAAAATCTGGCCCATAGAAGCTGGCGAAAGCTTCAAGTTTATCGAGTGCATCAACGCTCTCAAAAGCTTCTGTGTATAACTCCATCGCGTGCAGAGCTGAGTAGCAACCCGCACAGCCACAGGAACTTTCTTTGCCATTGCGGGGATGGGGGGCGCTATCGGTGCCAAGAAAAAACTTAGGATTGCCAGAGGTTGCTGCTTGCAAAAGAGCCAGGCGATGCTCCTCACGTTTCAAAATTGGCAGGCAATAAAAATGGGGGCGAATACCACCTTGAAATAGGATATTGCGGTTAAATAACAAATGTTGTGGGGTGATCGTTGCAGCGATGTTGTTCGCAGACAGGACATACTGCACAGCATCTGAGGTGGTAACGTGCTCAAGCACCACGCGCAGGTTAGGAAATCGCTGCTTGAGGGGGATCAAATGTCGCTCGATAAATACCTTCTCGCGATCGAACATATCGACACTTTGATCCGTCACTTCCCCGTGCAGTAGTAAAGGCATGTCTACCTGCTGCATCGCTTCAAAGACGCGATCGCACTTACGAATGTCCGTCACCCCGAAGTCTGAATTGGTCGTTGCCCCGGCTGGGTAGTACTTTACCGCTTTGACAAACTGGGCTTCTTTAGCCTGGATAATTTCTTCGGGGCTGGTGTTGTCGGTGAGGTAGAGCGTCATCAGTGGCTCGAACCGTTGATCAGCCGGAATCGCGGCGAGGATGCGATCGCGATAAGCCGCAGCATCCGCGACCGAGCGCACTGGGGGCTTCAAGTTCGGCATGACGATGGCGCGGGCAAACTGACGCACCGTGTGGGGCAGAACCGCTTTCAGCGCCGCACCGTCGCGTAGATGCAGATGCCAGTCGTCAGGCCGGGTGATCGTAAGCTTTTGCATCTCTCAATTATAAAACTGGAGATGAAAAAGGCGATTGGTACTTCATCTGCAATTGGATTTCCCATTGCGATCGCAGGTACGGTTGGGTACACGATCAGTGGTTGATACTGTTGGCGAACTTCACAATTGACTGCCTCCAGTGAGCCGCGCAGGAGAATGAAACATTCACTTAACTCACAAAAAACCTTTCCCCAAGTAATACACGGGAAAGCAGAGTTATCCATGTATTACTCGGAAGGAGTTGTGGCTGTCGTCGTTGTAGTAGCCAATTCGATTAATCGTTTTAAAGCTTTTTGAGCTGACTTATAGCTGGGAGCTTGTTTACCGAGCCTTAGCTCTCCTAAAACCTGTTCGGCTAAAACTGTCAATTGTTCAACGTTTTGGCTTGAAGCAAGAGCAGGGTTTTTCCCTGTGATAACAGGAAACGTCAAATTATTCTCCCTGACTACCTGTTCGAGTAAATCAGCCCTGGTTATGCCGAGACATTCTGCCGCTATGCCTAATGCAATCCATGTAGCATCCGTGAGTCTGAGCGTGCGAACTTGACGATATAGTATTTTCATTTGAGATGTAAACAAACAAAAAGAAGACAATGATAAAATTAAAGCTC
>NZ_JCACKQ010000123.1:0-3722 GCF_059505465.1 Symplocastrum torsivum
AGCAGCTTTGAAGATGCGTGTCGTCGTATCCAGTCCGTAATCCTCATGGTATTAGACCAGCGATTCGAGAGAGCTTCAGGAGTACTTGACAATACTCTCCTGACAATCCTAAATCGCGCTTCTGGTAATTTTCAATCCCTTAACGGACGTGCATCACAAGGCTTTTCTGCTATTGCTCAGGAGCTGAAGAGAGTGGATACGGACTTTAAAAGTCAATCCGCACAACTCGAACGGAATCTCAAGCAGTACCTACTCAACTCCTAATACGGCTAGTAATTCTGCTGATGTTCCTTTATTCCAAGACATCTCGATTGCAGAATCATTAAAACTTTTGTATCGACCGAGTCAAGGAGCTATCGGATTTACTCTCGTTGCCTTCCTCTTAATCACTGGAATTGTCGGCGCATTTTGGAATAATCACCTAGAGCTTAGGGAGGAAAAAAGGATTATCCAGGCAAGAGAGTCATTTAAGGAGTGTTATCAGCAGAAATGTCCTTATGTATGGGACAAGCGGTTACAACAGTTTGTCTTTTCATGTACACAACAAGAATCCTTAGAGGCTGAAAAATGTTGCAAAATGTAATCCCAGGACGGAAGAAACAATCTTCTTATTACAAAGACCACGTAACGAAGCGAGGTAAGAACATTGTCCAGGATGTAAAGAAAGCATTTGGTGACGATGTAGATGACCTTTTAAATAAGGCGATGGAGGGTGATGGAGCAACGCTAAGAATGTTAGGGGAACGGCTCCGGAGAGGTGAGATAGCCCTCGAACTATTACCCCTGGTAGAGCAAGCCCTAACGACTCATTACGACGCTACAGCACAGTTTAATAAGACCAAAGCAAATGTCTTAAAATCTGGCTCCAAGAACGCCCTAGCTATTAAGAAAGCAAGGGTAGATGTCGGACTAGCCAATCAACGTCATCAGCATGAAAATAAGGAGATTGCCCTACGCTATAGCCTCGGTAAAAAGTCCGAAATCCAACGACATACTTATGCGATGGGGTTTGAAAGACTGAAAGCGTTTGTTGCTCATTCAATGACCAAAACAGAACAAGCTGTTAATGTCCAAAAGACTATCAATCAACCCGCTATCAAACAAGCTAAGTCCGATGGAGAACGCACGATGGAGGTAGCGAAGCATCTCTTGGAGAATGGTGAGAAAAGCCGTGTGGATTTATTACCTCGAAAAGTTTATGAAGTTCCTGGCAGTAAGGAAAATCAACCGACATGGTTTGGGAAGTTGAAGACTTTCGTAGGAATGAATTAAAGGATTGCTTTGATGTACACGCCTCCTGATGCCCTCTACAAAGCGACAGGAGGCTTCTTTATAAGAGAGATGCTGCAATGTTTGATGATGACGATTTACATTTATTCGTGGATAGTCCAGAGGATGAAGAGGAGGACTCATTAGATATAGAAGAGAGTTTAGAACCTAGCCCAAAAGTACAGGAACTCTCAGAACATGACCGATTCTTATTATATCAGACTCAGCAGTTTAAGGAGAGACAACATAGCCGTAGGAAAGTCGAGTCAGCAATGGCTTTGATACTTTGCTCCACACTTTCGGGGAACGTTGCTTTATTGTTCGTTGAGTGGGGTGCTAGTTGGTTATTGGCAGCAACACTTAGCACTTCCATAGGAATTGCTTCAGTAGGATTCATTCCTGTAGGAGAAGGAAACAAATTAATAGCCAAGGCTAAGTATCTTGTTCCTGTAGGAGCTTCTTTCTTCGCTACGAATGACTATCGGGATAAAGAGCTTCAAGCCTGGTTAGGAATTCAGAATTATAAATCCGATGTCGCCACACATAATTACGGTGAGCCGATTCAGATTCAAGCCGATGGGGTCTTGAATATTGCCATAATTATCGCCGGGATTTTAGCAATAATCTTTGGTGGTTTATTGGTATTTAGGAGTGACGAACGCAATATAAACGATATAGATTTTTAAGGGGTATTGCATCGTGGAAGTTAGAAGTATAAACGAATATCTAGAAGTCCTTTCCCAGCAGACGAAGAGGGCATCAGTACTTAGTTACGGTCTATGCGGCTTAGGATTTCTCCTGTACTTACACGCCATGATAGGAGCGTCTAAATATGAGCTAGTGCAATACTGTTTTGCTCCTAAGACATCCCCGAAAGTTGAAGGACTATGTACTCCTGACAAAATCTATACTTTGCCAGCCAAAGACGTTTCTCCTATGGTTAGCGGTAATTCCGGGATGTCTTATCCCATCCGGAATCATAAAGGATACATACTTCCTGCAACGGCACTCAAGCAGGGAGTTATCAAATCCTCGAAGCCGTTCTACTTTGCAGAAACTATATTAGGTTCCGTATTGATTGGTTTAGGGCTAGGACTCCATCAATACCGCAGTGGGAAGAATGAGCGGGATTTCCCAATCATCTATGAGCTACAGAAAACACATCTTGAGAATGTAAAAGTTCGGTTTGAATATCACCGCAACAAGAACGCTCGGAATGTGGAATTAGAAGATACTACCCATGCCGTTATCACGGAAGAAACTCTCGAACAATTATCTCCCGAATTACAGGAGAAATTAGATAGAGCAAGGGCGATGGAGTTTGAATTGGCAGAGGCAGAGCATGAGATGACGCTAGCCGAAATCCAAGCAGCAAAAGCACAATTCCATGCCGAAGTAGCAAAGAAACAGCATGAGGTATCCAAGTTAAGCAATCCTACTCCTAAGAAAGAATCAACAGGTAATAAGGAAGCGACAAAACTAGAACTGATTGAGAAGTTGAAAGACCACGAGGAGGGTTGGCTGTATGAACTCTGTACGGGTTACAAGCCGTTGTGGATACTTGGGGACATGGGGAGTTGGAAGTCCTATTGTGGGGCAACAATAGCGCTTTGCAGATACTACTTGAATGATTGGCTGTTACAAAGTATCTGCGACCCACATGGACATCAGAATAAGCATGAATCGTGGAAGGAACTGCTGCAATTGGAGCCTACGTGTTACGGAGGTAATCAAAACTGGGAACAGATAAATGAAGGGCTGAAAGCATCATTTGAAAGGTGGAACACTCGAACAATGAAGGATGCAATTATTACCAGCATTTTTGATGAAGTGACCAACTACAGCAAACATGATGAATCAAAAGATTCTGCAAAGGAGTTCTCTAGCCGTGCGGTGAGTGACCCTCGCAAAGCGGCTGAGGGAATCATTATGATCGCTCATGCGTTTAGCAATGCGGCGACGGGTGGCTCGGAAGGATACGCCGATGCTAGGACGGGTAACAGCATTCAACTTCGCCTAACTTCTACAAACAAAATGACACCCACATTCAAAGGCAAATTGACAGGATTTAAGGATGAGGACGGCAACGTGCTAGAGGATATGCCCGTAACGATTCCCGTGTCTTGGTTCAGCCCAGAGAAAATCCGAGCAATGTTTGAATAGTCGTTGGTTATTAGTCGCCAGCTCGGACAAGTTCAATGCGAGCGCATTAATAAGGAGAAAGTGACGATGAAGTTTGATGAGTGGTATCCGCCATACATGAAGCGAGGCATAGTTCAGAGAAAGTGTGAATGCATCGGCTGTAGGGAATCAACCTTCTGGCGATATGATTACAAGACAGAACACGAGCGGATTTTCTTCGCGGCTTGTAGTAGTGAATGTCTTAGTCAAATTATTAAGTCAGGTCTTCGGAATCCAGTAGGAGACATCATCATTCCGATAGAACCTAAGAA
>NZ_JCACKQ010000124.1:0-3701 GCF_059505465.1 Symplocastrum torsivum
AGGGGTACCCTGTACCGGGCTGAAGTGGTCAGTTACTTCTGCCGGGCTGCACTAGCTGGGTAAGCTTGACCACGTATTTGTTCAAGCGGCGCATATCCAGGCGTTCCAACTGTTGTACCTGCTTGACCGAGAAGTGTTGCAGTTACTTGCTTGGATACACCGAAATCAATCAGCATCAACTTGCCATCCTTATGACGGCGCATAATATTCTCTGGCTTGATATCCCGGTGAATCACTCCGCATTTTAGGATTGGAACAATAGAGCATATTTGGGAAACCATCAGCAGATTATGTCTATACCTACAAGTCTTCCCAAAAACCAAGCCAATTGTCAGCCTCACGCCAACAACTCATCA
Organism: Symplocastrum torsivum; assembly: GCF_059505465.1. NCBI lineage: Bacteria > Bacillati > Cyanobacteriota > Cyanophyceae > Oscillatoriales > Microcoleaceae > Symplocastrum > Symplocastrum torsivum. The sequence goes on from NZ_JCACKQ010000124.1 coordinate 357, forward strand.
ACCGCCACACTAAAACCCAGCAGTACCTTTTGAGTGTTAACTACCTCACCCGCTTTAAACCCTAATATCTGAGTTTGAGTCATCACCAAGATTAAAAGACTCTTAGGGAACACTAACCAAACTTCCTCGCAACCAGACTGTAAATATTCCTGCGCTTTAAGAAACACGTCCTCAGCCACATCAGTAGGCGAAACAATTTCAGCAATTAGCGGGAAACTTTGTGGCAATATATCTGCCTTACCAAACTGCGCGACTAGTTCAGGCGTAAGATAGGCAACATCTGGACGCCGCACTTGCTTAGTCGTGCGACAAGGTACATCAGTATAGACTTTTCCCCCTTGTCCACTGGAATGATAACTCCTCCAGTAAAAGTACAAATTTCCCTGAATTTCACTGTGCTGTAATGTCATCCCATTTTTCTCTATAAATTGCCCATCTACCCACTCCATGTGTTCCGGGAGATTGAACATCAAGTCATCTAAAGAGACATTTTCCGATACAACCGCAGTTGCTACCATAGCCATAACTCCTTTGCAGTCTTGATTCAGAGGGATAGTCCTGCTGCTGTCAGCTTAGCGCTTCACACCCTCTGGCTGCTCACGCCCTAAAATGGAAAGTAAAGACTGTTTAGTTTTATGTAGCCTTTCCTGGCGGAAAAATATTTATGGTAGCTGCTGTTTTAATCCAGAACCTCCAGAAGCGCTATGGCTCAGTGGAAGCCGTTAAGGATATTTCCTTTCAAGTGGAACCTGGAGAAATCTTTGGGTTACTGGGTCCCAATGGTGCAGGTAAAACCACGACAATTCGCTGTATTTGTACTTTAACGACACCCGATGCAGGTAAGGTTGAGGTATCCGGGATTTCTGCGATCGCTCAGCCGAGGTTAGCGAGGCAACGCTTAGGTTATGTGGCGCAGGAAGTGGCTCTGGATAAGGTACTCACAGGAAGAGAACTTTTGCAACTGCAAGCCGCCCTTTATCACCTCCCTAATGCTGCTGCTAAAAAGCGGATTGAGGAAGTGATCAATCTGTTGGGCTTAGAAGAATATGCGGATAAAAAGACTGGCACCTATTCGGGAGGACTGCAAAGACGGATTGACTTAGCCGCTGGATTGCTGCATCAACCGGATGTTTTGGTGCTAGATGAACCAACTGTTGGGCTAGATATCGAAAGTCGTTTCGTCGTCTGGGATTTGTTGCGTAAACTGCGAGAAGCGGGAACGACGGTTTTGATTACCAGCCACTATTTAGAAGAGATTGATGCACTAGCTAACCGAGTGGCGATTATTGATCGGGGGGTTGTGATTGCAGAGGGGACACCTTCTCAGTTGAAAGATCAGGTAGGAGGCGATCGCATTACACTTCGCATCCGTGAGTTTTCTCCCATTGAGGAAGCCCAAAAAGCTAAAGATATGCTTCAAAATCTACCCTTTGTGCAAGAAATCATTATTAATAACGCTCAGGGTAACTCTCTAAACCTTGTCGTGAAACCTCAAAGTGATGCGTTAATGAGCATTCAACAATCGTTGAAAGACGCTGATTTACCAACATTTGGAATTGCTCAAGCACGACCGAGTTTGGATGATGTCTATCTTGCGGCTACGGGTCGAACATTACTAGATGCTGAACTCGCCTCTGCTGGGACACGCGACCCCAAAGCGGAGAAAAAGCAAAATATGCGCTAGTTTAGGCGGTTTTGTAGTAGAGGCACAGCAGCCTAATCTGAAAATAAGGCAGAAGGCAAAGGGCAGAAGGAATCAAGATTTTCATTCAAACGTTCGTGAGCTTTCGTCTTATGGTGTCTATCTAATACAGACACTAGCCGCCAAATTAACGACTCTCCAAAAGACAAGAAAATTCCTTTGAAACACAGAAGAAATTAAGATGAGCGGAACTATTACTCCTTCTAAACCTGACATCAAATTGCAGCCAGAAGTATCTAGTCAAATCCCAGCTAATAATACTCCTAGCCTCGGTGAATTCGTCCAAGAAACTTTTGCTTTAACCAAACGTCTATTCATTCAGCTACAACGGCGTCCTTCCACATTAATTGCTGGAATTATTCAACCTGTTATGTGGCTGGTTCTATTTGGGGCATTATTTCAAAATGCTCCTCAAGGGCTATTTGGCAATGAACTCTCCTATGGGCGATTTCTCGGTGCTGGTGTGATTGTTTTCACCGCTTTTGCTGGTGCGCTGAATGCTGGGTTGCCAGTGATGTTTGATCGGGAATTTGGTTTTTTGAATCGCTTACTTGTTGCCCCTCTCGCCTCTCGCTTCTCAATTGTTGCCGCGAGTGCGATTTACATTATTGCCCTCAGCTTGCTTCAGGCTGCGGCAATTGTTGCCGTGAGTGCCTTTTTAGGCGCAGGTTTACCGAATCTTGTTGGTTTGGGAATCATTGCCCTGATTGTCTTTTTGCTGGTTGTGGGTGTCACGGCCTTGAGTTTGGGACTCGCTTTTGCACTACCGGGGCATATTGAGCTAATTGCGGTAATTTTTGTGACGAACTTGCCTCTGCTGTTTGCTAGTACTGCCCTTGCACCTCTTTCCTTTATGCCGAGATGGTTGCAGGTTGTGGCAAGTCTCAATCCGTTGAGTTATGCGATCGAGCCAATCCGTTATCTTTATACTCATTCTGGATGGTCGCTCGGTAGTATTGTCATGCAAGCACCTTGGGTATCCATTACGTTTGGTGGCGCACTTCTTGTCCTTTTAGCCTTTGATGCTGTAGTACTAGTGGCAATTCAGCCCCTACTGCGTCGTCGTTTTTCGTAGCCTAGAATCCTTAAAATCAGTCTATTGAGCTGTAAACTGCCATGAAAATAAGCAACCCATTGGTTTCTGGATTTGCCTCAACGTTGCTAGTTCGTCTTGCTTTAGGTGTTGGACTCTCAGCCACCCTAGCCGCAATCTCGTCGGCTATACTACCCCAAACTGCGTCGGCACAACCAGCCGACAGAGTTCAACCCCTACAAGACTTCAACACTCAGCAAAATGAGGTAGATCCTTTCACAGGTAGCGCTGGTGGTGATGGTTTTAGCGTTTTTGACTTGATTCACAACTCCAGACTGTACAATTCGCGTGACATGAATGACTTCACGACTGAAAGCCGCGAAAACATAGATGATGCGGCTGCACAGTTTCGTCAGCAACAGTTACAGAGATTAGGTAATCCAGTGTCTCCTGTGACTCCAGAGACAACGCCGCAGGTAGAAAGCGAACAGTAGACGTTTTGGTTGCAGCCAATTTTCGCCCCCCTAGGGCGTGTTTTCTGGCTTTCCCCGTCAGATTCAGATCCCCCTAAATCCCCCTTAAAAAGCTATGCATTAGTCACATCTTTCTT
>NZ_JCACKQ010000125.1:0-56955 GCF_059505465.1 Symplocastrum torsivum
TCCCTTTTTGCTTCCTTTTTTAACTGGTCACTTATTTCCGCCTCGCTGCACTAGCATTTTGGGTTGATTTCAATTTCTTACGTGAAAAAGTCCGGTATCACTACCGGACTTTTCTATAGGTAGGTGTTGGCACTGCTGTTCCTTAAGAGTATTTCCAGCAGCTACATCGGTTTAACCGTTAGTGTATTGATGCTGCGATTGTACAGAGCTATTAGTTGATGTCTTTAGACCCAGAGATGGGGCAACTCGCTCTACTTCGTGCTGAGTTTGAATGCGATCGCCTGTCTGAATATCAAACCAGTGAATCGCTTCTGGTGCTATAGATAAGCTTATGTCTTCTCCTTCCCAGGCTTGATGAGTCGGTAACAAAGCACGTATCCTCAACTCAGAACCCTTAACCCGAACGCTAATAAGATTTTGCATTCCCAGGTTTTCCACCAAGAAAATTCGTCCCTGAATCGCTAGCCTATCATCAGGCTTGGCGAGGTTGACATCTTCTGGACGGATACCCGCGACAACCTGTGGTGGCGTTGTGGGTAGGGTCGGCAAAGGAATTCTAAAGTCACCCAAAACAGCATTATTCCCATCGCAGTTGAGGGTCAGTAAGTTCATTTGGGGACTGCCTACGAAACCAGCAACAAACTGGTTGGCGGGTCTATTATAGATTTCACTCGGTGGGGCAAGCTGTTGCAGGTTGCCATCGTATAAAACTGCAACTTTACTAGAAAGGGTCATCGCTTCCGTTTGATCGTGAGTCACGTAGACCACTGGTGTCTGCTGTTGGTCGAAAATCTGTTTCAAATCCGCCCGCACTTGCTCACGCAACAAGGCATCAAGGTTACTCAACGGTTCATCCAGCAAAAAGATATCCGGTTGACGCACCAAAGCACGACCTAAAGCAACCCGCTGTCGCTGACCACCAGACATTTGACCGGGTTTACGATCCATCAAGTGTTGCAGTCCAAGTTTGTCACCAACATCACTCACGCGCCGCTGGATTTCATCAGATGGCATTTTGCGTAACTTCAGACCAGCGGCAATGTTTTCATAGACCGTCATGTGGGGATAAAGAGCATAGCTTTGGAACACCATCGCAATGTTACGTTTACCTGGCCCAACACGGCTAACATCACGCCCATTAATGATTACTCTGCCACGAGTAGGCGGCTCTAAACCAGCAATCAGGCGTAATAGTGTTGATTTACCACATCCCGATGGTCCCAACAGGGTGAGGAACTCTCCCTCGTCTACATCCAGACTGATGTCCTTAACAGGGATTACTTTAGGAGTGTAGGTTTTGTTGAGATTTTGTAGTTCAAGCTTTGACATAGTTTTTATCACTCATTGGTATTGGTTATTGGTTATTGGCTATTAGTTATTAGTTATTTGCGAACAACAAACAACAAACAACAAACAACAAAAGACTATCCCTTAACAGCACCAGCCGTTAAACCTTGGACAATCTTACGTTGGAACACGAGTACGAGGACAACTAAGGGAAGCGTACCTAATACTGTAGCGGCTGCGATCGGACCATAGGGGATTTCAAACACCGATGCTCCACTGAGTTGAGCCGTTGCAACAGGAATAGTCTTCATTGATTCACGGGTGATGAAGGTCAGGGCAAAAATGAATTCATTCCAGGCAGAAATGAAGGTGAGAATCCCAGTTGTTGCCAGTGCGGGAAGTGTCATCGGTAGCACAATTTGGGTTAACATTTGAACTGTGCTGAAACCATCAACCCTAGCGGAATCTTCTAAATCTTTTGGAAGTTGCTGGAAGAAACTCCGCATTACCAGGATTGTTAGCGGCAAATTGATTGCGGTGTAAGAAATAATTAGGGCTAAGTAGTTATTACCTAAATCCAAATATTTGACGACTTCTAACAGTCCCAAAAACAGCAATACAGCAGGAAATAGCGTCACGATCAAGATAGTAGCAAGGATGATTTTCTCTCCAGGCAATCGCATTCGTGCTAAGACGTAGGCGGCTGGAGCGCCCAATCCTAAAGCGAGTACTGTTGAAGTGATGGAAACGAAAGCGCTATTTAAGATATAAGAGGTAAACGGACGGCGAACGAACAGAGACTGGTAATGCTCCAAGGTGAGACGCCTAGGGACATAAACACTGGGAACAGCAGAGATATCTTCGTTGACTTTGAACGAGGTTAGTACCTGCCAGAGGATAGGGGCAAGGAAAAAGGCAACAACTAAAAAGACTGAGATTGGCAAAACAATTTTTCGCCAGTTGAATGTTGAGGCTTCTTGCGATCGCTGATTTGCAACGGTAGTCATAGGTGGTGATTGGTTGTTGGTGATTGGTGATTGGTACGAGCAAACAACTAAGAACTAACAACTAAAAACTAGCTATCTAGCTCCTGCGGCGTTGGCACGCGCTCTAGAGAGGAAGTAAGCTGCGATCGCAACTGCTGCGACAAGTAACAAAAATGTTACGACAACAAGTGCTGCACCATAGCCGAAGTCCAAGTAGCGCATTACAGTCCCGTAGATATAGATGGAAACCGTCTCCGTCGCCCCAGCAGGACCCCCTCCCGTCATTACCTGAATCAAGTCGAAGATACCAAACGCCTGAGCAAACCGGAACAGCAGAGCAATCACGATTTGGGGCATCAGAAGTGGTACAGTGATTTTCCAGAAACTCTGCCAAGCGGTCGCCCCGTCAATCGAATGGGCTTCATAGAGGTCTCCCGAAATCGATTGCAACCCAGCAAGCAGAAGCAGGGCAATAAACGGTGTTGTTTTCCAAACATCAGCTAAAATCACAGCAATCATTGCCAAGGTTGGGTCGCCAAGCCAACTGATGCCAGTATCGATCACACCTACTCGCCGCAAAATGTCGTTGACGACACCATACTGGTCATTAAAAATCCATGCCCAAGCCAGTCCCATTAAAGCTGTTGGCAATGCCCAAGGTAGGAGGGAAATGGTTCGCACGATGCCACGCCCTCTAAAGGCTTGGTTCAGTACTAGGGCGACACCCATCCCTAAGAGCAATTCCAACAAAACGGAACCAAAAGTAAAGACGCTGGTGTTCCACATACTCTGCCAGAAGCGCCCATCGCCAATCATCCGTCCGTAATTATCAAAGCCGGAGAAAACGAGTTTCAGTTGCGTACCAAGGTTTTGGGTGAATAAGCTTAACCAAAAAGCTCTCAAGATTGGGTAGGCAAATACTAGCAACAGCATGATTAAAGCTGGAAGAAGTAGCATCCAGCCTGTCCTCTGTTCTCGTGCCCGAATTGCGTCTTGTGTCATTGGTCGATGGTTATGAGTTGATTGTTAGGAGTTGATTATCAACAGACTAGTCACTTTTGAACAATTCTCCATTTCAGCCGCGCCTTATTTTAAAAAACTCAAAAAAGACACAGCAGGTTTAAATTAGTTCAGGATATTTCGAGTTTCACTCTTGGGCAGCTTTCATGGCTTGTTCAGGAGTCGTGCAGCCAACAAAGAACAAAACGTTAAGAACTAACGGCTACTGTTTGAGCAGGCGTTGACTTTTGTGAAACTGGGGCGCGTCCAAAGCCACCTAAGATATTGCGGGTTTCTTGAGCAGCAGCTTTCATCGCTTGTTCTGAATTCATACGTCCAGTGAAAGCCGCGCTGAGGTAACGCTGCAAAACGTCTGACGCTTGAGCGTATTGTGCAATGGGGGGACGTAAAGCGGGGTTTTGAACTGCCTCAAACAGTTGCGTGAAGTAGGGGAATTGGGCAAGAATTTCTGGGTCTTTAAAGAGTGTCTGCAGACTGGGAATCAAGCCAGTTGACAAAACAAACTTCTTCATCGTCTCCTCACTGGTCATGAACTGAATGACTCGCCATGCTTCCTCTGGATGTCTAGTGGTTTTAGATATGCCTAAACCCCAGCCACCCAAAGCAGAACCACCCGGATGCCCTTGACCGTGAATCATCGGTTTGATACCAACTTTGCCCCTAACATCTGAGGCTGGGTCATTGGCTAGTTTCAGAACATAAGGCCAGTTGCGTAAGAAGGCTGCCCCGCCATTTTGAAACAACAGACGGGTTTCTTCTTCCCCATAGGTCACAACACCACGCGGCGAAAGACCATTGGTTATGGTATTGCGGAGAAACTCAACAGCTTGTATTGCCTCTGGTCGGTCAAGTCCGACTTCCAACGTCTCAGGGTTAGCCCAGAAGCCACCGAAGCCTTCGAGTACCTCAACAAACATCGCAGAAACGCCCTCGTACTGTTTGCCCTGCCAGAGGTAACCCCAGTCAACTGCGTCCTGCTTTTGCAAGTTAGTCCCAATTTGTACCATCTGCTCGAAGGTTTCGGGGGGTTCAACTCCAGCTTGTTTCAAGAGGTCGGTGCGATAGTAAAGCACCCCAGCATCGGATGTTGTTGGGATACGATACAGGCTGTCCTGGTACATACTCCCCTCAATGTTACCCTTGACAAACTTTGAGAGTTGTTCCTGGGGAAGCCGACCTGTGAGATCCATAAGCCAGCCAGCAGCCGCAAACTTAGGCACCCAGACAATGTCCATATTGAGAACATCATAGGGTGAGTCACCCAGTAGGAAGGCCGAGGTGTAGAGGTTCTCGACCAGGTTGCTATCGAAGGGCCCTTCAACAACATTGAGCCGAATATCTGGGTTTTTCTCGTTGAATTCTTGGAAGAAGGGTGCCCAATTCGCCCGGTCTTGACCTTGCATCAGCATTGTGATCACAACGGGTTGTTGGGTCAGGGCTGGTAGTATCCAGAAGTTAAACACGAGAATAAAGGCAACAAGGATTCCCAAGAGGCGAGGGACTCCTAATCTTCTCACCAATTTCCTTAGGCGTCTTCGCCGTCCACCTAATTGTTGAATATTGCTCATCTGTAGATAAGATATGGAAATTAATAAGCTATTCCCTTAGGGATAGCTAATGCCTTAGGTTCTGTGTAATTGCACACAAACCATTATTCTTTTAGTCATATCTTGATTTGATAAGGTCGCGATCGCTAAAAATAATTAATGTAAATAAATGCAACCTAAGTATAGGTTGCTTAACATTTTATTCAACGAAAGATAAAAAATAAAATTAAGTATCTATCTAATGAGTGAAGTGGTAAATACCTACCTCTCAACCTAGCGGCAAATACACAAAAAACTCAATTAGTATTTATTGTACTCATTTTGCTTTACATATTTTTCTAGTAACTATAGCGTTTCTCTATTTGCTAAGGCACAAAGTAGTTGGCTTTAAAGCAGAAGGCTCCAGGGCAAAGGCAGAAGTTGAGTGTACTCCACTTACTTGAGAACCGCTAATATCGACTTTGAGTTTCTGATAGGAACTCAACGCTCGAATCCTTAAATAGCAAGTTTTTCAGGGTCTAGCTTCGAGCGTGATTTTCCGAGAGTGACAGAAGAAGGATATATCTATCTAGCTACCGGCTTCCAATACTGCGCGTGTTTCATCAGCGGCTGATTTCATAGCTTTTGCAGGAGTAAATCGAGAATTGGTTAGTGCTGCACTCAGGTAACGCTGCAAAATATCAGAGACTTGGGCATATTGAGCAATTGGAGGACGGAGAACGGTATTCTCTGCGACTTCTAGTAGCTGTGGGTAGTGAGAGTATTTACTAACAATCTCTGGGTCTGTAAATAACTCTTTTCGACTAGGCAGGTAACCTGTCTCTATAATATACGGGCGCTGTGCTTCGGCACTGGTAAGGTATTGAATCGCTCTCCAAGCTTCCTCTGGATGTTTGGAGGTTTTGGAAATTCCTAGTCCCCAACCTCCTAGACAAGCACCGCTTGTTTTACCTGGAGCATGAACCATCGGTTTAATCCCAAACTTACCCTTGATTTTTGAAGATTCCTCATTAGCTAAAGGCCAAACATAAGGCCAATTGCGTAAGAAGACGACATCCCCACTCTGAAATAAACGTCGGGTTTCCTCTTCCTGATAAGTAGGCACTCCAGGTGGAGAAATGCCTTTGTCGATGGTGCTTTTAAGAAACTCAACGGCTTGAATTGCCTCAGGTTTATCAAGCCCTACTTCCAGTGTTTCGGGATTAACCCAGAAGCCTCCGAAACCTTCTAGGATTTCCACAAACATCGCTGACAAGCCTTCATATTGACGTCCTTGCCAGACATAGCCCCAACGCGCTGCTTTTTTCCCTTGTAAGTCTTGAGAAATGTTGATTAACTCCTCAAAGGTTTCTGGCGGTTCGTATCTTGCTTGTTCTAGCAAGTCTTTGCGGTAGTAAAGCATTCCCGCATCGGAACGGAGGGGAATTCGGTAGAGTTTACCTTCGTAGCGTCCCGCCTCTACATCCTTGTCCAGAAAGGCTTTTAACTCTTCATCAGTGATGCGACTAGACAAATCCATAAGCCAGCCAGCCGCCGCAAATTTACCTGCCCAGACGACATCCATATTCACTAAATCGTAGGGCGAGTCACCAAGGATAAAAGAGGCAGTGTAGAGATTTTCGTACAAGTCGGAGGCGTTAGGTCCCTCAATAATCTGGATGCGAATGTCTGGATTTTCTTTCTCAAAGTTCTTGATGAGAATATCACTCCACGGTGGAACTTCGGGAGCAATCATCATCAAGGTTAGCGTAACAGGTTGTTGAGTTAGCGCTGGTTGCACCCAGAATTGATACACCAAGAAATAGGTAATCAGGATTCCCAAGAAAAGAGGGAATCCAATGCCGCATATCCAGCTTATTAGCTGTACGCCTAATTTTTGCAGCTTGCTCATTTTCGATAGGACAATTAATGGCAGAGTAAATGTCTAAAGCAATCTGTTGCGATCGCATTATTGTGAAGAACAATCCCCACAATGCGATCGCAAGCATAAACATCTAAGCTCAGTCATAGCATAGCCACATTTTTGCCGCAGTCCATTGAATCGCTGGAATTCTTAAGCTAAGAATCTCAACATTTTGTTCAATAATCTTAAAAAGTTAAGATTTAGCCGATTTCAGCTCTTGAAACATTGGCAGAAGGAGATCGACATCTAAGAAAAAGACTGTTAGAGGTGCTGACCCTTCTTGAGGAATAACTGCAACATGACTTGCGACTTCTAGTGTATCCGAACGCCGATAAGACTCTGGAAGAACACGAATCATTGATAATGGCACTTCAGTTAACACTGGAGCCTCAACAACTGGAATACCATAAAACTCACCTTTTGTACTTTTTACAACTATGAGATATCCTTCTTGCTCCGTGTTTTTGAATTGGCTAGATTGAAAAAATCGACGATGCAAATCAACAACCGTCACTTCACTATTTTCCAGATGAGTGACTCCTATATGATTCAACCCACTACTATAAGTAGCTGTGTGATTAACCACTTTATAAATCGACTCAATCCGTAAGGCTAAGTTTAAAGCCCCCATGCTAAAAACGATGAGTTTGAGAGAGGGGGCGATCTGTCGAGTCTTAGAAATCGTTGAGTTTGCAGGTGGTTTGTTGATGATAGTATTACTCATGTCACAAAATAAAGTTAGTAGTTCATTGTTAGAAATTAGTTGTTACACAGAAAACATTTAACTAGCTCAGACTGATTTTTAAAGCCTTCAAATGCTCTGTATAACAACTAAATCCAACAAATAATAATCTCTCAAGGCGCAGAATTTAGAGTGTGACAACCTCCTGAGAAGAGTGGCTAGAGAGTAGCAATCTATCAGATTCAGGAGAATTTTGACTGATGATTTGTTTGATTGCTGCTACAAAATCTTGCTCAAGATAAGGCTTGGTGAAGTAGGCAGTAGCACCCAATTGCATCGCTAGCCAACGATGCTTATCATTACTGCGAGAGGTGAGCATGACGACAGGAATCTTGGAGATTTTGAGGTCTTGGCGACGACAGCTAAGAAACTCAAAACCGTTCATGTTAGGCATTTCAATATCACACACAACCAGATTCACAGCGGGACTTTGCTGCAATTGCTCGATCGCTTCTCGTCCATCCCGTGCTTGCAAGACTCGATAGCCTGCCCGTTCTAGGGTAAGTGCAAGAGTTCGTCGCAAAGCTGCGGCATCATCAACAACCAAAACAGTCGGCGCTTTCGTTGTTTTGATGACACTCTTGTTACTCGATGAACCTTTGTTTGTCAAGCCGTTGATGTGTTGCGAATTCGGATCAATTGTAGTTGCCGTTGCAGTTAGATTTTGTCCCAAAATTTGGTTGAGTAGAGCAGCCGTATCAATGACCGGAATCAAACTGCCATCTCCTAAAATCGTACAGCCGTAAGTAAAAGTAGGTGGGGCAATGACTGAGCCAAATGGTTTGATCACGAGTTCTTGCTCAGTCACAAGACGATCAATCTCCATTGCAACCACTTGTTGCCCTTGGCGAAGGATTAGCAGAGGTAACGACCAACTCGCGGGAGACGCAACAGAAATTAACGCCTTACTAGGAGACGTATCTGGCAACGGGCAAGCATACTCTAAGAGATCGGCAAGTCGATACGTGGGCACGATTTGTCCTCGCCAGTGCAAGAACCGTTGTGTCCCTGATTCTTTAATTTGCTCAGCTTTCGGAACGATAATTTCTTCAATGCTATCGGACGGCATTGCCAAGGCAGTCGAGCCGATAAAACAGACGAGTAATTTTGCGATCGTCAGTGTTAAAGGAAGACGTAACGTAAAGGTAGTACCAACTCCCGGCGAAGAAGAGACAGTAATCGTGCCTTTGAGCGATCGCATTTGTGCTCTCACTACATCCAAGCCCACACCTCGTCCCGACAACTCACTCACCTGGCTTGCTGTCGAAAATCCTGGCTCGAAAATCAATTCAAATAACTGATTATTAGGAATCGCTGCGGCTTGTTCAGCCGACAACAATCCCATTTCTTGCGCTTGAGTACGAATCCGTTCCAGATTTAAGCCCTGACCATCATCCCTCACTTCGATAATGGTTTGACTACCTTGGTGGTAAGCTCGAACTTCAATCAGCCCTTCTGCTGACTTACCCTGTTGAATCCGGATTTCTGGAGCTTCTATACCATGATCGAACGCATTTCGGAGCAAGTGTAGTAAGGGATCGTAAAGTTTTTCCAAAACAGCCTTGTCCACCAACACACTCGTCCCACTCAGTTTGAGCAACACAGGTTTGCGATAGGTTGTCGAGAGATCACGCAGCATCCGAGGATAGCGATTGAGAACTTCCCCCAACGGCAACATCCGCGCCCACATCAGTTCATCTCGTAACTGAGTCAGCATTTGTCGCTGCTGTTCTAGCGATTGATCAGTTGCTTTCGCAAACAGAACAATATCATCAACGGCTTCTTCAAACTGCACCATATCATCGAGAAGTCCTTGCAACTGCAAGTGCAAAAAACCGTAGCTGTCCAATTCCAGAGAGTCAAAATTGGAGTTGTCCGTTGTGTCTTGCTCACCAAATTTAGTTGTCTCGTTTATCCAGGGTGAGTTTGCAGTTGGCTCACCTAAAGAATTTATCCCTTGTGTTCTGGCGCTTCTACCCAGTGAGATAACCCCAGGATGTGAGGCAATTGAGCCAGCACTTGACGTACTAACTAGCATCTGATCTGATAAAGCTTGCAACTGACTCACCGTACTCTGAACACGGGTGAATCGATTGAGCAATTCTCGGACTGAGCCTTGTAGTTGATCATTTTGCAGGGAAAGCCCATTACGATTAATGGCAAGCTCACCCACCAAGTTATTCATCCGTCCTAATCGGTTGGAGTCAACCCGCACCGAAAGTTGAGGAGTGGCAATGTCTTCTTGTTTATTGGACGGCGTTGCCTCAGTGAGTTGATTAACCTGAGTTAAATTGTCTGGCTTTGTGACAGGGACAAGATTTCCAGCAGCGGTGGGGGTGAGGATGTCTTGAATAGATGGCAGACTCTCAAAGATTTCCTCAATCGATTGAACCGCACCTTCTAATGTTTGGGGTATATCGGTGGGAGATAAGGATGCGGTGGGTAGCCGTTCTTCTATTTCAGTGAGACTATCCTCTGTTACTTGTTCCGCTGCTGTTTGAGTCTCGGATGTCACAAAAACGCCACCAAAAACCTCCTCTAGTACGGGGGTTTCTTCTAGAGACAGAGACGCGGTGAGTTGCAGTTCTTCTATTTCAGTAGGACTATCCTCTGTTACTTGTTCCGCTGCTGTTTGAGTTTCGGATGTCGCAAAAACGCCACCAAAAACCTCGTCTAGCAAGGGGGTTTCTTCTGGAGACAGGAACGTGGTGGGTAGCCGTTCTTCGATTTCAGTGGCACTGTCCCCTATTACTAGTGCTGTTTCAGTCTCAGATGTCGCAAAAACACCGCCAAAAACCTCGTCTAGTACGGGGGTTTCTTCTAGAGACAGAGACGCGGTGAGTTGCAGTTCTTCTATTTCAGTAGGACTATCCTCTGTTACTTGTTCCGCTTCTGTTTGAGTCTCAGATGTTGCAAAAACGCCGCCAAAAACTTCCTCTAATAAAGGATTTGTGGGAGTTTCTGTGGCTTCAACCTCAAATGATGTGGCTTGAGTAATCCATTCAACCTCTGTGGATTCTGGTACGTCTGAGCCTTCCGTCTCAGGATCACAGAGCGCAAAACTGTCTGTCATCCATTCCGCAGAAGCCGCGAAGGTTTCATCTACTGTCCAGTTTTCATCGACCTCGATAGGTGTATTCTCTACACTGTTCTCAGGTATCGCAATAGCGCTGCTGAAGAGTTCATCCAGGGAAGGTACGGTAGCTTCGACACTTTCCTCAATCGACTCTACTTCAGCCTGGGTATTGTCTGGGAATTCGGTAGCAGTTGGATTAGCCAGTGCCATTAAAGCTGGCGAGGGAGTAATTTCCTTGCTGTTTTGTAGTGATTCGTAGGCACTAGCACCGGGGATAATCATTCCCAGCACCGCTTGTCTGCTGAGTTGAAAATCTGACAGAGCAAGTTGAGCAATCACCAAAGCCCTCTCAGGATGAGCCTCCAAAGCCGCGAGAGTCGTTTTTGCGATCGCTCCAAATTCTGGCTGATTCAGTAACTCGGCAAAGCCTGCAAATACCTCGGCTTGCGCCCGAAGTTCTCCTGCGACTTCATAGTTTTGAGGCTGAGCGACGACAGCCGAGAGGTGTTCTAGTCCTTCTCGCACATCAATATCAAAGATCGATGTCGTCATATCGATCCCTAAGTCAGCCGAACTCGGCATATAATTGTCTACCTGAGCCAAAGCCTCTCCAAATTGTTCTTCAAGCTGGGTGAAGATTGGGTCAGCTAGGGCTAAAGCACTCTCAGCATCAAAGTAACCTACCTGAATCTGCTCCATCAAAGGTAAACGCAGACAGTCGTAAGCTTGCAGAAGTTGGCTCTCTAAGTCAGTATCAATCTCTATTGTTTCGTCATAGAACACCTTGAAGAGCGTTTCTAGACGGTGAGCTAAAGTTGCGATCGCATCTAGCTCAACACTGGCAGAGCCTCCTTTGATCGAGTGTGCCGCTCGCATTAAATTGTGAACATTGGCAGTGCTGTGTTCTTGCCTCAGTGTCAGTAAACCCGCTTCGATCACCTGCAATAGATCAGGAGCCTCTTCTATGAAAAACTGATAGGCTTGGTCGCGGATATCAGAATTAATTGCCATGATTGGTTAATAGTTAATAGTTATTGGTTATTGATTATTTGTTATTGGTTAGTAGTCATTGGTTATTAGCTACTAAGAACTAACAACCAACAACTAAGAACTAAGAACTAACAACCAACAACTAACTGACTTTGAATCGACGGACATCCTCTTGTAGCGCCTGAGCTACCGTTAGTAGTTCCTCAAACGAAGACGACACAATACCAGCTTCCTTAGATGTATTGTTAGCACTTTTTGCCACATTCGTCATCGTTTGAGTCACAGCTTCTGAGGCTTGAGATTGAACAACAGTTGCTTGGGTAATTGCTTCAACCAATTGATTAATCTTGCTTGATGCGGCTGTAATTTTGTTCAGGCTTTGACGAGTTTCATCTACTAATTTGGTTCCCGTTACTACCTGCTCCGTACCTGCTTCCATCGCGGCTACCACCTCGTTTGTTTCTGCCTGAATTCCTGCGACTAGCTGTTCAATTTCGCTTGTTGCTTCCGCTGATTGTCGCGCTAGCGTTCGTACTTCATCCGCAACCACCGCAAAGCCTCGACCTTCTTCCCCAGCGCGTGCCGCTTCAATTGAAGCGTTTAGCGCTAGCAAGTTCGTCTGTGCGGCAAAGGTACTAATCAGGTTCACGACCGTCGAAATCTTTTGTGACGATTCCCCAAGGTGTTTGACTTTTTTGGCTGTTTCTGCAACTGTTTCTCGGATGGAGAGAATTCCATCTACGGTACGGTTCATCGCAATGTCCCCTTCTCGCACCGTTTGAGCGGATTCTTTTACAGCAGCTTCCGCTTGCTCGGCGTTAGCAGCAATTACTCGCACTGAGTGGGCCATTTCCTGAGCCTTGTTAAGTGCTTCGGCAATTTCCTCAGCTTGATGCAAGGCTTCTACCGATAGCGCTTGTACAGAGGCTTCGTTGGTGCTGGTTGTTTGGGCTACCTGGCTTGCAGCTTCTTGCACCTGAAGTACGATTTTACGCAAGTTAGCGACTGTGGAGTTGTACGAGTCTGCAATCGTCCCAATTTCATCAGCAGTTACCCTTGCCCGAATTGTCAGGTCTCCTTTACTGATTGGGTCTACTTCCATGAGCAGTTCCAACGCACGCTTTTGTAGTCCTTCTTTGAGCTGGCGCTGTTCTTCGGCAAGTTGTTCGGTTTCTTCTAAGAGAACAACCCGGTCTAAAGACAGACCCAACTGAGCGGCTAACTGCTTGAGGAAGTTAATTTCCGACGCTTGCCAATCGTGAGGAATCCCGCAGTGATGAACCATTAGTAAACCATAGGGTTTACCTTCCTGGAGAATTGGCACCTCTAAACTTGCCATGACTTGTAAGCGTTCCATGAACCGCCGTTGTGCTGGGTACAAATCGGCTTCCAGAACATTCTTAACGGGAAAGACACGACCATCGGCATAAAGATCTCGCAGTTGCTCTGGACTGTAAGATTCTTCAATTTTGTCGTTAAGAGCATGAGGCCAACCTCTTGCTACAGATTCGGCTGAAACATCGCCGCCACCATCAGGATTGAAGCGGTAAATCAAGACTCGATCCGCGTTGACAATGTAGCGGGCATCTTCGACTACCTTACTGAAGAGTTCGTTAAGGTCTTGCAAGTTAAAGGTACGAGTACCTGTAACTTTTCCCAGGAGTGCTTGTTCTTGCACGAATGTCCCCAACTGAGATGCCATCTGGTTGATGTTACTTCCCAAGACAGCGAGTTCGTCTTCTCCTTGAACGGTTAGACGAGTATCCAGTTCGCCCTGACCAATTTTGTCCACCGCCTTAGCCGCATCCAGAAGTGGGCGTGTGGCTCGGTTCGCAATGAATGCCGCGATCGCACCTACACCTAAGAGGGTAACACCCGTACCCAACAACACCGTGAGGAGCAACTGAGACTGGGTGGCTAACGCAATATTTCTGTTAGTCGCGATAATTACACTCCAGTTGAGTCCATATTGCTCTTTGAGTTGTTCAGTGGGATTGAAAACTTGCAGTGAGTTAACAAGGGTAACCTGGTCTTGCCCGAAAGTATAGGTGTCTTTACGACCTACTTTCTTGATCTGGGCAGTCATCAGGGGAAATACTTTATCGAGCGTTTGACCGACAGATTTTTCTGCGCTAGATGCGAAAATTGCGTTCTTGGAATCGAACGTAAAGAATTCTTGCGAACGGTCACCTGTGATTCCAAATACCTCTTGGAAAGTTGACACAGGGAGGCGGGCACGGATGATGCCGATTGTTTTGCCAGTAGCACTATCCTTGACTGGAGCAGCGAAAAATATACTAAAAACTCCAGTGGATCTGGAGGCTCGCGGCTCACTGATGAATGGGCGATCTGTTTTCAGCACTGCCTGAAACCAGTCATTCTGAGATGCATTATCTAGAGTCTCCCCATCCGATTTGTATAGGAAGTCGCCTTTAAGGTCAACAACACCAATACTGGTGTAGAGTCCGGAACTCTGGACGTACTCCTGAAGGAGTTCGTTTTTTTGCTCGACAGTGAGTGATTTCGCTACATTGGCATCACTGAAGATGGCGAGATTAGCATAAACCTCGATGTCTTTGTAACGTTCTCCTATGAAGGCTGTCAACTTGTCTGACAGGTCTTCGGTGTTGATTTGTAGGTCTGCAAAAGTGTCCTTCTCAAGCCCTTGGCTGGTAGAAATATAAGCGAATGTTCCAATCCCCAACACTGGGAGCGTACCGATGGCAAGGGCAACAAGCATTGCTTTGACTCGCAAACTCGTGGAGAGCCAGCCCAATCCTTTTTTGTGTCGTGGGTGACGAGTTCCATTATCCGGAAGCACCAGATCCACTGACTGAGGTTGTTTGAAGGCTTTTTGATCTTGGGAATATTCCACCTGTCGAAAAGAAGAGGAATTGGTTGCAGGCGATTGACCGCTGAGTTGCAGATTCTGGGGGTATGAACCGTTGCCATTGGAATCGTTGGAGGAGCTGGGCTTAGGAGAAAGCTGAGTCATGGAAGAAACCTCATTAATTAATAAATTCCGCGTTGAGACGGCAGATGCTCCTGAGGTAATACCAAGTTCAAATCTGTTAGCTGAGAGCAGTGGGTAATTTTTTGTCGCTGCTATTGATGAAATTGCCTGCAATAGAGATGGGAATGCGATCGCGTTCTATCAAGTCTGGTACTCTTTAACAAATTGTCTTGTTGAGAGACTTGGGCTTAAAGTCCATTGGTCATTGCTGTACAGGCGCAATGAATTGAGCGCCGCTTGACCACTAACCAATAGCAGTAACTTGTATAAAAGTAAGTTCCTAGACTTGATAACGAATTCTGTTACAGCTTGGGCATCGCAGCAATAATTGCTTTGCCATCAATGACGAATAGCATTTCCCCGTTGGGTTTCAACCAATATCCCCGCAGAAATGGTGTCAGTTCCGGGGTTAGAGTAGATGACGGTGGCGACTGAATCCAGTCTGTATTACACCACTCAATATCTTCGACTCGGTTGACAACAATACCTAACATTTGGCTATTGACGTTAGTTGGTGTTGTTGAGTTGGCACGAGTTTGCAACACAATCGCTGTATACTCTGAAGCGCTCATGGGCTGTTGATGCCAAGGAGTCAAACCGACTAAGTGACCTAAATCGACCATCCAGAGAATTTCACCCCGCCAGTTGTAGACACCCATGACCCAAGGCGGCATCTGAAAAATCGGTACAATCTGATCTCTGGAAATCGTTAGCACCTCAGTTAGCTGTTGAATCGGTAGCAGGGCGTTTGTATTGGGAAAAAGATGAAACCGCAAAAACTGTTCGCTTGCTTTGTCGGAGGGAGAGACTCGATTAATCTCATCTATAGTTGACGGTAATAGGGAATTTCGGATTGATAAAGAGTCGGACATTGATTTCCTCTCAGGCTTAGCAAGTCTCCAAAAACAATTAGGCGAACACCGAACTACACTCCACTACAGGGAAGCTAGCTATTCTCAAGGTCAGAATAGAAAGCTTGTCACATATCCTTTTTTTGCCGAGAGTGGGCAATGCCCACCCTTACAAGCTATGGGTAAAGAAAAGTTGGCTAGCAATTTTCTTTCCGGTTTATCGTTTGATTAGCTGTTTAACCGTGCGGATAAATTCTTCTTGGTCGATTGGCTTAGCCAGGTAAGCATCTGCTCCCTGTTTCATGCCCCAAAATTTATCCATTTCGCCTCCTTTGGTTGAGCAGATCACGATTGGGATACTGCTGGTTTCCGCCGCCGCTTTCAGTTCACGACAGACTTCAAATCCACTACAGCCTGGTAAAACGACATCAAGAATAATGATGTCAGGTTTCTGACTATTGAGTTTAGTCAAGGCTTCTTCACCACTGTTGGCGGTCAAGACATCAAGTCCTCCTTGCTGCAAACAGCGAGTTAGAATTTGCATCTCGGTTAGGGAATCTTCAACAACGAGGACAGTACTCATGGCATTCACTGATTTAATAAACAACAGGACGTAGTTAATGGAGGATTGCAGCTTAGTAGGCTTATCTCCTAGTACACCGGAGAAGTCACAGGATTAAGAGAGGTTGTTTCAACCAACCCTGAAATCCTTAATTCAACTGTTGAGCACCCTGCTCTAAGTGTTTATGGACAACGCTTAGGACGGTTTCGGACTCGACTGGTTTGCTCAAGAAATCTGAGGCACCAACAAGCTTGGCTCGCACTCGATCAACGATGCCGTCATTTCCAGTCAAGATCACGATTGGTGTATTACGGAAAAACGCAAGCTTGCGTAACTTCGCGCAAATTTCATACCCGTTGGTATTTGGCATCACTAGATCTAAAAAGATCACCTCTGGCTTACGGGCTAAAAGAATTGAGAAGGCTCGTAAACCATCCTCTATACCAACAAACTGATAGCCTGCGGCTGTAAGTAGCGCTTCCATAGTTTGGCAAACCTGAGGACTATCGTCTACACAGGCTACCAAAGGTCCAGTTGGATTTGCGATCGCAACAGGTGTCCTAGGAACAGGTGTACCAATGGGAGCAGGTAAATCAGGAATATTAACAAGTTCCACCAGCCCCATTTGAATGTAAAACAGGAGTGAGCGGGTTACTTGCACAATATCTCGCCTCATAAGTAAGGCGAGATCACGCAATGTGTTTTGCCCATTAAGAACTTTACTTAGGTTCTGGTAAACCTGTGCAGCTATGCGTTCTCGAAGTTCTCTAGGTTTTTTGATGACAGGAGCGCTGTTAGGAGAACAGATAGCTACCTTAGCATCCCGCCAAACTTGCCAAAGCTGATGAGCTTCTGTAAGGGCTTGCTGCACATCAAATAAGCCAAGAGGTGTAGATAATGTCAATGTATCTTGTTTGATTTGAGAAGTCACCTGCATGGCTAGCCCGATATCAAATAACACTTCTGCAATCACAGATCGAATCATTTGAGCGGCTTGTTCACGAGTGATGTTTTGCCGTTCCACCCATAAGCACAACAGTTGATATTCCCAACAGTTTATAGATGGGGTAGCCTCCAGTGTCGCTAAATCCTGTTGCCACGCTGTTCGCTGATTCGGCATCTGAGGGCAACAGGCTACTAAATTTCTTCGCCACCGTCTTACTGGATGAATTCCTCCAGTGGCATAGATGATGCTACCAAGGTAGAAATAAAAGCTCCATTGTTGTCCTTTTGACTCAGTTAATACCAATTGACCGCTAAACCGAATCTGCTTCAAAGTTGCGAGAAACTGAATTTGCTTTGAAGCAGTAAACATGTTAAATGAGGCAAAAGGAGGAGTTTCCTGAACCGACATCACTCTTTCTATCTCCGTGATTAAGTGACCAATAATACGCCTAAATGTAATTTTTTAGCGTTTGAAATAAGCTAAGACGCACCTAATCTACAGATGAAAACCCTGACTATTTAAGACTTGCAGCATCTAGTTCACTGACATTAACTAGCATGACACTTTCCCTCTAGCGTTAAATGCTAGAAGCTGCAAAAGCCTATGTATATGGATTGATTTAGAACTTTGGCATAATACAGCGCTTATTACGTGTATTACATAGTCACCCCTATCATTTTTAGCACTCTTATGTGTTGATGTCATCTTCAATTGGTTAAATTTATCTCCTTTTTATTTTCTGGCTGTAACTTTTAGGATTGATGAATTTATGGCTGCTTTATTTTGTTGCTGTATTTTAATCATGTATCTTTCGGAGAATTTAGTTCTATAACAATCTAGTATTTATAAGTGAATAATTTGTGAATTTATGTTTAGGTGCTTCCAGTATTTTCTGAATTATTCCGTATCAACATTAACTGGGTGAAATAGTAGTCTTATGACATAAGCTCTGCTTCTCAATGCTTATAGGATTTAATCAGTGAGCCGAGAATAATGTTTCATAAATTACTGCAATGAATCGGCTTAAAGAAAAGCAGAGACGGAACCGTTGTATGTTAGGTAATTCTGAATGAAGATTCGGCAAAGTTACTTGAATTTGTTGCTAATACTTGCTATCATCAGTAATATCCTTATGTGTATGACACATGATACGGTTGCAGGAAAAAACTGAAGATCTCACTTTTAATCTTTACAGATCTTTATTTTGAGTGAAAGCTTGAAATATAAATACAGTTTTACATTGATTCGTCGCAAAGCTAGCAATGTAACATTGGAGCTTTCCTTATCCTTAATAAGGACTTAATTAAATTTTTAATAGATTTATAGCGTTTCTCCGTCAAGTGAGGTGCATTTTTAGAGCTGAAACTATTACTAGGCAAGGATTGGTTGTACCTCATCAGTCAAGGAAACGCTATATAATACTACCCACTTTATAAAGATAATGTGAAGGCAGTTAGTCTTCCAATTAAAACAGCTCAATTACATCATACTATCTCTACAAGGTACAATTCAGCAGCACTGTAGCTGTTAATTACATTAAAAATAAAGTTAACTAAATACTGTATTAAATCTTACAAACGTTTTCTCAAAGCCATATTCTCTGTCTAGAGATAGTTTTAAAAAAAAGACTTTACAGGTAAAGCTTTCATGAGTTATCCTCTGAAAGAAGCGAATAAAGTAGGAATCTACTGGAGTTCAGACTAATGCAGAACGATTGGCTCGCAATTCAACTTGTGTACACTCGACCCTTACGCGGAGCCATACGCAATAGTTTTAGCTCTATCTAGTCCTCATACCAATTTCTACCCTTAAAAAGATGAAGAGACACGCAGTAGTGATGATTTGGACAACGCCCTGGTAGGAAACTAGCCACTCATGAGGCATTCAACTATTTAAACCAGTTGTACCTTGTCCACAATTCAGAAGCTGACTCAATTGTATAGGTAGGAAACCTGCCTTGGTAAGGCAATCAATTGCAGCTATGTGTTCCTCATCGGCAGTGTTTTGTCTTAAGTTAGTAGCTCAAAAGCTTATCAGCAAGCTTACTTCCAGACTTCTTATAAACGATCACGATCCTTAACTCAGTTGAGGTGGCATTGTCCTGATTTTCTAGGATACAAACATTCTGCTCGTGCTATTTGCAAGTACCACTGTCCTTTTCGTAAATACCTAGAGGAGTGCATTGACATGTCTATAGATACTCAAGTCTTACAGGAAATCAGTTTGACCCCTAGCTTAGGTGTGATTAGTCATGAGGAGCAAAAGTGTGGTGTGACAATATGGTTGACTGGCTTGAGTGGTGGGGGCAAGACCACCATCAGTCGGTTTTTGGAGAAAGAACTACGGACGCAGGGGTACAGAGTTGCAGTGCTTGACGGTGATGTGGTACGGCAAAACCTAACTCAGGGCTTAGGGTTTAGCCGAGAAGACCGGGACGAAAATGTTCGTCGCATTGGCTTTATGGCTGACCTCCTCACACAAAATGGTGTATTTGTAATAGTCTCAGCCATTTCACCCTATCGTAGCGTTCGGCAAGAGGTGCGGCAACGCATTGGGGATTTCATTGAAGTGTACGTTAATGCGCCATTGGAAGTTTGCGAACAGCGAGATGTCAAGGGGTTATATAAGAGGGTACGAGATGGGGAGATAAAGCACTTTACTGGTATTGATGATCCCTATGAATCACCACTCTCCCCTGACGTCGAATGCAGAACTGACCAAGAATCCGTTGATGAAAGCGCAACTAAAATTTTAGTGAAGCTAACAGAGTTAGGCTATTTTCAGAATCAAAAAGCGTCTAGCAACATTCCCTTCCATCTCTCAATTAGCGTTGACTCACTTGAGTTAACCCGCAACTTTTACAAAGACATTATTGGTGTTTCAGAACGTCGAACTGGTCGGTCATCAATTCACTTTGACTTTTATGGTTGTCAACTTACCTGCCATCATGTACCAGGGTACAGTGCGAAAAATATTCAGAGAGAAGTAGGTGCAGAGGATGTGCCAGTTCCACACTTTGGAGCTGCCCTAACTTTTCAAGAATTTTCAAGCCTGAAAGAGCGACTAATTGACTATGGTATTAAGTTCATTAAGAAGCCACACATACGCTTCATTGGTAAGGGTCACGAACAGTATGTAATGTTTTTGGAAGACCCATCTGGTCATGGGATCGAAATCAAATCTTTTACCAGGGTTCCCGTAGGAACTTGGGCTTAACGAGGAAAGTAGGTGTTTAGGCTTCGTCTTCAATAACTTGAGAGGGTTAAAAAATGGCACTACCAACGATCAGAGTTCTTATTTCTCCATGCAGAAGTGGCAGTACAGCTTTTATGCGGTCTATGGCTCAAAATCCTGATGTACACTGCTTCTTTCAACCTATAAAAGAAGGTGTTCGGGAAGGTAAAAGTCCTAGTTACAGTATTTTTGATGGTACTCATAAGACTTTTGCACAAAACCCTGGAAAAATCTTTTTCATCAAGGAAACCTTTGGTCATGCATTTCAGGAGGAGTGCTGTTTTGAGGCATTTCCAAATCAAGAATCTGTTGTGCGTTCCAGGTCTATCTTTCTGTTACGAGATCCAGTAGAAACTTGGAGTTCGTGGAAAAAATTAAAAGCGGCTGGCAAGAAAGGCTGGGAAGGAGTTTGTGACTTTAATTTGTTCAAAACTGCCTATAAACATACTCATGATACATTCATGAGGAATCAAGACATTTCAGACCAAATTACTTGCTTGACAAGAGAGCATTTACTAGAAAATCCCTACAAAGTTTTTCAATTGATCTGTAGCCGTTGGGACATTCCTTTTACAGACAATATGATTCATTGGACTAAGCCGTTTGATGTTAACGACATCAGTTGTGGCGAAGGTCATCAAGAAACATTCACAAGACTACAACATAAGGACATGAGAGAATCTACGTCCTTTTATGCCGTCGAAAATAACAAAGACAGATGGCAAAACTCCTTGGTAACAAGTGAGGAGCGAGAAGAAATTGAAATGACTTTAAAGCCACTGCATGAAAAGTTTGCCGCCTTGTCTAATGTGTATTATCCACTAGGAGAAAATCTTAAGAGCGCTTAAAAGCAAAATAATAAACCAAATAAATGCATCTACAGCACAAAATAAATTCTCCCCCACTGAGGGTTCTTATCCTCCTGTTTGCAAAGGTTGGAGCTAAGTCTTTTGGCGGGGCAGTGCCTGCCTACCTTTTGCATGACTTCTTACAGAAAGGCATGTTGACTGAAAAGGAGTATCTAGAAGCTCTAAATTGGTCTCAGTCCTTGCCAGGGCCAAATGGTACGAACATTTCAGCCTATCTGGGGTGGCACTTTAAAGGAGCTTGGGGTGCATTCCTTGCCACCATCGCCTTATTGTTACCAGGGACTTTGGCAATCCTCTTGGCATCTCAGTTCCTGTCTTCCGCACCTCAACAGCATGTGTTCCAAGGGATACTTTCTGCGGTAGCAGCGGCAGCCGTCGGGCTAATTTTAGGAATGGTATGGAATCTAACCTGTCGTTTAGGTGAGCGTATACGGTTGCTAGTCGCAGCAATCACGTTTGTACTCGTAGGAATTATCAGGATACCCGTACCTTTAGCGATCGTGTTCATTGCACCTATCGTTTGGTACTTGGACAAAAGCAAAAGGGGAAACGATGAACATCCTGTTTGATCTATTCTTCACGTTTGCTTACCTAGATCTAATCAGCATTGGTGGCGCAATGGCAATGATTCCAGAGATGGAACGCCAAGTCGTCATTGTTCACGGGTGGATGAGTCATCAAGCTTTCGTTCACGCTATTGCACTAGGTCTATTTGTACCAGGTCCCAATATGCTCCATGTCTTTCACATTGGCAATCAGGTAGCTGGTTTGCCAGGAGCATTAGCTGCCGGACTCGGCATGTTTGGCCCTACCTCCTTCGTGCTAGCTACTGTAGCGTGGCTTGCCGGAGGACCACGTCCTCCGGCATGGATTGAGCGCTTTCATGCGGCTTGTAGTCCAATAACTCTTGGTTTAATGGCGGCGGCGGCTTGGAACCTTGGGCAGAACATGACAGGGGATATTTTTAGTCTCGGTGTCTGCGTTTTAGCTGCGCTATTGACAGCTCGACGCTTACTTAACCCAGCTTTGGTAGTGCTGCTGGCAGCTACGTTAGGTGCCATACAAGCATTCTTTTCAGCTTGATTGCACTTCGACAAAATCCCGAACTGGACTCAGGAAAGCCACTCAAAATTTATCGCGATATTATGCAAAACCCACTCTTAACTCCAACGCTTGTTGGACTTGCAAAGAGCAAGCAACTCCAAGATCAACTCGCGGAAGTTCAAGCTAATGCCGAGAATAATGGAAGTGGCACCCAAGCCCAAAGTGAGCCTTCCAAAGGTGAGCGTCTATATAAAAGGTATCGCTTCAGCCCAGCAATCCTTCGTAAACTTCGCAGTTGCTTTAAAGTTAACAACTGGCAGGGCAGCCTCCTAGTTTTGGAAGATTGGGTTGCCATAGCAATAGCATGTGGTTCCTCTATCTGGGCATGGCAGAATCTGTCTATCATCCCAGGATTATCAATCTACCTAGTTGCAATCGCCGCGATTGGCGCAAGGCAAAGAGGTTTGCGGGTTATCAACCACGCTTCAACGCACAAGACACTGGCGAAGAACAAAGTCCTCAACTACGCCCTTGGTACAGTTTTTTCCGGTTGGCCAGCACTCCAGAGTTTCAGTGCTTACGACGACTCGCACAATTCTGTAGCCAATGGTCATCATCCTAATTTGGGAACTGAGCTTGATGGTGATTTTGTTTATGTACTAGAAGAGGGACTGTATCAAGAAGGTCGGACGCCTGAAAATGTACAGCATTATCTGTGGAGGATTCCTCTAAAGACACCGCATTACATTCAGTACCTGTTGAAGCATCGGCTCTGGAATCCCCAGGAGAAAGTTCAAGAGCGTGTTGTTCGGCTTGCGTACTTAGCTGTTCTGACCGCAGGTATCTTGTACTTTGGATGGGGATTGCAACTGCTGCTATATTGGGTCGTTCCTTTGCTGACAACTGCGAACTGGATTGGCGCTTTTATTGAGTTGTCTGAGCATTACCCAATGATGGAAACAGCTCCTAAAGTCGATATCTATGTAAGTCGCAACCGCTTGCTCAATCCAGTGTGGAACTTCTTCATTGGTACCCATCAAGAAGGCTTGCATCAGATTCATCACTTGTTCCCTGGTATGCCCTTGTGGCGCATGAAGGAGGCTCACAAAATCCTAATAGAGGACAAGGTTTATGCATCGCTTAATCAAGAAAAAGGCTTCCGTGCTTTGCTCAAGCAAATGTCCAACTAGATGACTAAAACTCAGGGTTAACGCATCTCAGTTAGGGCAGCATTTTTGTACAGACTTTTACTGACCAAGGGAAATCTACCATGACTACCAATCTTGATGTCCAAACGATTAATGTCATCAAATGCTCAAGCATGGATGACTTTTAATCTCAGATTCTTTCCATCTATGACCGAATTGAAAAAGATGGATTTGTGATCCTTGAAGCATGGGATACTTCGGGCGAATCCTTTAAAGAGATTGTTCAGCTTTTCGGTCATATTCAGAATCATCCGAATGCAGATGAGTCTGGGATTGTCAAAGTCGTACCCGATCATGCAAGAGATTGAAGCCCCAGAACATGCAAAAGTAATTACTCAATCGAGAACTGTAAATATCTGCGCGGGTCAGCATTTTTCGACCCATTGTCCTATTTTTGAACAGCTTTCTGATGAAACATGGAGGGTTCGTTTTCGTTCTGATGTCATGTCTATTGAGCCTTGGGCTTATCATTCAGTGAAATATGTTGTCGAGAACTATTTCTTTAATCCTAAGTTCCGCAAGTCTCATCTTCTAACTGAAGGGCAAATGCTTATTTCGGATAACCACCGAATTCTTCATGGTTGTGAGGCAATTATCTCAGACAATATCAATCGAACTCGAACACTAAATAAAGCTTGGATTTGGAATGCTTCAACGGATTCCTTATTGCCTTTTACAGATTTACTCCCAGATTCAAACACTTTCAAGGCTTATAATATGCACCTTCCTTTGAAAGATACGAACAAGTCACTTCGTCCCATTCAAACAGGTATTAAGGTATCTCTTTCGTAATTGGCGCTCTCAGCATTTTTACCTGCAATTGCTGAGACTTTTTACATTAGCGTCTTTACAGTAGTGAGTGGTGGTATCGGCACGATTGCCGTTGTACTGGCTGTTGCCGTTATCTATCCTCAGCTACGCGATCTAGGTTCACTCTTACCTACAATCCCAACCACTGAACAACCGCAAAGTTAGTATAGGTTTTGTGCTTGCGGATTCCTTTCTTTGCGATCGCACATCACCGTAGTAGCGCGTCCAGTCTAATTTGTTGAGATAAGTTAACGATTTTCAGGCATTTCAGCCATATTTAAGCCAGCATTTTAAGCTAGACGTGCTAGTAGGTTGAGGTAAAATTAAACCTAGCAACTAGGGCAGACAGATGACGACGCTCCTGCATCATTGGACGCTAGAAGACTATCACCGCATTGTCGAGACAGGTGTACTATCTGAGTCTAATTGTGAATTGTTGCGAGGAAGTATTATTGACATGCCTCCTGAAGGCCCTGAACATGCCCATCGTTGCGAAACCGCTGCCCGTTATTTAGAGAGATCGTTTGGGGAGGGATGGTGGTCACGTCAGGGAAAACCCATTACTCTGACAGATTCTGAGCCTCAACCGGATATTGCAATTGTACGAGAGCTAGACTATAGCACCAGGCATCCTACCCCTGAAGAGGTGCGATTAATTGTGGAGTATGCTAGAACCACTCAGAAAAAAGATACGGGCTTCAAGCGAGAAATCTATGCAGAAGCAGGAATTGCTGATTACCTCGTGGTGGATCTCAAAGACGCTAAAGTGATTCACTACTCCAACCCAGCCAACGGGCAGTACACTACACAGCAGACTGTCTCCACAGGCGTTCTTCAGCTCGGACAAATTCAAATTGATGTGCAACGGTTGCTGAGATAGTTGAACAGACCTTTAAATCGCACTTTGTATAATTACGAAATACGCGGCATAAGTTTGATCTGATCACTTCATCTGTGCATGAGAACACTACAAAACGCCTACAGATAATGAGGCTGTTTCATAAAACCTGTTATGCATAAAGGTCAATTGGTGACATGGAAAGATGACAGGGGTTTCGGCTTTATTAAACCAGATGATGGTAGGAAAGAAGTTTTCCTGCACATTAGTGCCTTAAAGGGAGCAGGTCGCCGTCCAAAAGTCGGAGATACAATTTTCTACGACTTAGTAACTGAGGCAGATGGAAAGGTGCGTGCCTCTAAAGCTTCAATTCATGGGGTTGCACCTCGACCTTTGCCAACAAAGCAGAAAGTGAAGAAACACGGGTTACTCGAAACAGTTATCGGTATTGGCGTTATAGCTGCGATCGCACTTTTTACAATGGAGTTTAGCCCTAAACGTTCTCCCTCTCCAATTACATCCATCACAAAACCAAACTGCACGATCAAAGGCAACATCTCGATTAATACAGGAAACCAAATTTATCATCTTCCGGGCATGGAAGATTATGAATCAACCGTTATCGATCTAGCAAGCGGGGAGAAATGGTTTTGTACTGAGTCAGAAGCGATCGCAAATGGTTGGCGTAAAGCACCGAGGTAGCTGTAACTTCATCAAGTAGGTTTTCAAGTTGAAATCGTGCGTAATTATGGTCAGTACACTCTACCCAAAGCTCATGCGGCATTCATTGCGCGTAAACCGATGTGAGATATAGCAGCAATCAATCGCAACCTAAAACCTCATGATGACTTGTGTACTTGAAACAAGCAGATTAGAGCTTCGACTTTGCCAGATAGAGGATGTTCAACTCGTCCACACGTTCTGGACGAACGATCGCATTCGGTATTTCCTATTCGACAACCGCGTAATTTCGTCTGCCGAGGCGCGATCGCACATTGAGGACAGTCTTGCGAATTTTGAACAGTATGGGTATGGACTCTGGCTCGTCTTTGAGCGTACCATTGACCATCTTGTAGGCTTTGCTGGCTTCTTGCATTCGGAGGAAGGGACTCCCAGTTTAATCTATGGAGTTCATCCCGATCGCTGGGGATATGGTTACGCAATGGAAGCAGCCAGTACTGTGTTGAGTTACGCCTTGGAGACGCTTTCCGTTCCCAAGGTGAGAGCAGATGTGGACGAGCCGAATATTGCGTCTGTGCGCGTGCTTGAGAAGCTAGGCATGAGGCGAATGGGGCGGGAAGTCGTCAACGGACACCCACTTCTGTATTTTGAAAAATTGCGAACAGAGGACATAGATGTGCGATCGCTTGACATCAAACTCGCTCTTTGCCTAGATGACGATTTGCACTAATCTTCTTTAATAGGCTGAGTGATTCGCAAACTTTCAAGATGTCAGACATCAAGAGCTATTCAATCTGGAGGCAGGTCAATAAATACCTTTTGCCAATGAGCCAGTTCCTTGGAAACAGCCAATTCTACCTCTTGGTGTTGTTGACTCTAGTAGTCGATCGCTGCACTATCTTGGTGTAATGAGGGGTGGAATATATGAAAACAATAAACTCTTGGGGCAAGCCTTTTACTATCTTGGCTTTAGGGCTGAGTATTGTAGGGTATCTGAATGCTCCCTCAACTGCTGTCACCGATACTACGACAGCCAACGTTGCACAAAAACCAGAACTAAATTCATCTGGGTATCAGGGCAACATTCAACTCGCGCAATCGGTAGTTAGTCAATGCCGTGCTGCCAAGCAAAGGATTTTTGTCTATCCAGAGCGTTCAACCTCCAGTCAATCGATCAGAACTATTGCTCCAGACGAACAAGTAACTCTTGCAGATAGTGGTGCTGCTGGTTGGGTTGCCATCAGTTTCCCGGTAGCTGGCTATGTCCAAGCAATCGATCTCAAACCTTGCCCAGGCGGTACTCGCCCCCCAAACACTCAACCCCCAAACACTCAACCCCCAAACACTCAACCCCCAAACACTCAACCCCCAAACACTCAATCCCCCTCTTCAGGAGGCTCACAAACGGGAGCAAATATCTGCCGCAACGTGATTGCTCCGCCTGAGGGCTTAGCTGTCCGTAACACTCCGGTTAGTTCTGCTCCAAGGATTGCTGGAGTATACGTGGGAAATACAGTCAGGCTAGCAAACCCGCGAGAAACTCAAAAAGACAGTCAAGGACGCACCTGGGTTAGAATTACGGCACCTTCGACTGGCTGGATTTCGAGTGGCTACCCTGACACAAATCTGAGTCCAGAATTTTCTTGTCCTTAGTGCAAGAGGGTAGACGTTTTCTATCAGTTCTCTCGCCTGTAGGGGAGTGAGATTGCCTATCGTTGTAGGTTGGGTTGATGCTTGTTGCCCAACCTCTGCTTTTACTCAGCATTTATGCTAAATTGTGCGATCTGCTGTAGTTCCGCAAATTTTGAACAGTTTGCGATCTGCGCTGATACGCTAGCGCGTCTCGCTTCGCGATCGCAGCAGCGCTTCGCGATCGAAAGCCATGTCCTGCGATCGCTTTAGGCATCGCTATCATCTAGATGGGTAATCTCACATCCACATTGAAACATGGCATATAGTGACTTCATCTTACGAAAGGTCAAGCAGGAGTTTGGACTAACCACTGTTGAGGATGGGAGATTTTTACCACAAGTCGAGCCAATTTCACCCAGTCCAGTTTTGGCAGGATTGTTGGAAGAAAACCTGCCGTGGGCAATAGCGGTGGGAACCGAGAAAGCTAAGTCGGAGATGATAGTTGTTCCCACCTTGTTGGAAGTTAAATGCTTGCTGGAGCGAAAGATTAGTGTCTTTATAGCGTTGCAAATTTGTAGTGTTAAACTGCTTAGCGTAGTTGGATAAGTAGTTGACATAGCATTAAGCGGTACTTCTACGGCGCTTTTCTACAACAGCCCCTGATATGAAGATCCAAATTGATGATAATGAGTACTGGATCGGCACTCACAGAACGAGAGATTTGGTTGTTTATGATTCTGATGCTCAAGACAGCATGAAGTCTCAGGAAGTCTTACTGTATGTGGTTGCTCAAGGGCAGATGCTTACCTTTGCTAAGGAACGGGTTAAAGAATATTTAGCGCCGATAAATGCTAAATGCGAAGCTACAAACGCTGTCAATCTCTATATCAATTTTCGTAGAAGGTACATGAGTTTGCGCCTGCGTAATCGAATTACACATTGCTATAAATGCCAAAACAATCTGAACTCAATGAGGTTTCCTATTTGCTTAGAGTGTGAATGGATAAAATGCACTTGTGGAGCTTGTGGTTGTGACTACGGATAAAGTTAGCAGTATATAAAAGTGAACGCTCATCCCCAGATTAGACTGACGAAAGGAAACCCAACATCTATTTCCAGACCTTATAGCGTTGCTTGAAGAGGCGATCGCAGTTAACACAATCCCATTGCCCCAATGGAAAGGTTAGACGAGAGTTATTTGCCTTGGGTGAACTGGGGTGTTAGCTCTCGGAGTATGCGATCGCAGCTCAAGTGAGAGGAAGTTAGACAGCAAAACAGCAGGATAACATTACATTACAGATAAGTGCATTAGACTGCTAGGTAGATAAATAATAGAGTTAAGCAGGTCTTAAAAATTTAAGTTTATCGGCTGTGAAAAATGAGCGAAAACGACGAACCCAAACAATTTTTTCGCCATGAAAAGTTAGATGAAGATCGACTCTTCGTTGAGGTTCCTGCCGAGCAAAAGCTCCCATATCAAGAGAGAATTCCTTCGGGATATGACCCAATGGGAGAAATTTATCTCCGAGGTCGAGCCTATAGAAGTCTGTCTGGTGGAACAATCCCATGGTGGGTGCTTATTACAGGCTGGTTAGTATTTGGATCGCCTGCCCTGTTAGTGCTTATTACCGCGATCGCCTCAGCATCCTTTACCATGTTGCCAGCTTTAGCCATTACTGCTATTCCTCTCTTAATTCTATGGAGAGGTACGCTTGCCAAACTCTCTAGCACCAAGCCTAGAAGAAGATAATGTAATCTACTCTCCTGTGGGTCAGTGCGATCGCCTATCCCTGTAGGTTGAGTTGACCCAAAGGAACCCCACATCTATTTCCAAATCCTACCACTTCGCTCCAAGAGGCGATTGCAGTTAACTTTAGTCGAGTTGCGCCTGATGGAAAGGTTAGAACGAGAGGTTATTTGTCAGGGGTGAACTGAGGCGTTACCTCTTCGAGTATGCGATCGCTTCGCTGTTAATTTAGATTGTGGGTGAGCGATCGCTTACCATTCAGTTAGACATAACCCAACTAAACCTATGCCAGTTGTACAAACCAAGGCTTACGTCAAGTATGGGTGTAGCTAGTAAAGTTATTGGTTGACCCTATGTGTCAGAGATGTCATGGTGACAAAAAAGCGACTCTTATTTCTATGTAGTGCAGCGATTGCAATAACTCTAATCTGGTTACAGAAACCAACTTCTGCTCAAAGTAATGCTACACAAGAAGGATGGGGGCAGCCCTATACTCCTACACGTTTTGAATGGCTAGTTGTTAAACTGCCTTCCTATAACAGGGGGTGTGTCGGTTATGTGGTTAATGGACAGAACCGCGAGTCTGTTTATAGATGGTCTCAAACCAATGATGATCAGCTGAGACTGACTGTGGCATCAAGGGACGAGGATCTTAAATTCTGCGCCTCATTAGCTTTCGAGGAACTCCAAGCAGAATGCGCTACATTACAACTCAATCCACCCACAGTGCAGTTGCGGCATTTTGATCAGGACACTGGTGCTAATAGAGTTTGGAGGTGTTCTGTGCCAGCGAAGGGAAATCAGGATAATTTTGTAGACTTTGAACGTGTTTGCCAACTCCAGTAGGTCTTATACCGCAATCCTTCTAGAGCCTTTGTCGCCCCCTGAAGATTGAAGCTCTTTGAATACTTAGTGAGTGAGGTAGTGCAACAATTCCTACTTATTAATCGGCATCTCTATCCAATCACTTAACTCAGAAGCTAACCAATCGAGTTCCGGGTCGGACAAACCACCCGTAGACACTCCCATGTTGCTGGCGCTAAACCAGCTATCCCCAGAGTTTCCACCAATTTCATACTTTTGCGTTCCCACCCAAAGACCAATACCTGGATTGACAAGAACGTGCCGCGTACCATTTTTGCCTTTTACTTGCTTGTAGTAAGGCTCAGTTTGAATAAGCTTAGAGATATCCTGTCTTAAGCCTGTACGGACGCGCTTCATGCCGAATAACTCGTGACTTAAACAGACGCGGTTTGAATCAATCCGCAGGCGAACTCGACCAAATAAGCTGAAGAGAATCGTCCAAACCAGGGCGAGTCCGACTGACCAGTGCACAATTGAAAACAGCGCAAACCACCAGCCACCTGATAAGACGGCACCCCCCGTCCACACAACAAGAAAACCCAACCACACCATTGCAAAGATAGCCATAAACCCAATTCCCAGGCTAAATCCTGCGGGCGGAATCAGGATTTCAATGAACTGCGGGTTCTTTGTAAGCTTGACTTTACTTCCGGTCGGTTGCCGGATAGTTGCTGATGATGTTGGCACGATGTTACTGGTACTTAGTCCCTGCAAGGCTGCACGGGCGGAAGCGGGACGTTTCTTGAGACTGGCTTGGGTCAACCACTTGAGCCAGTTAACGAACTGGGGGCTGAGGTTAACGGCTTGGTTAAACTCGATATGTAAGCCGTCTTCTGTCAAGTCTGCCGGATGGGTGCCCGTGGCAAGATAAATTAGGGTTGCGCCTAGGCTGTAAAGGTCAGATGCAGGAGTTGCCCGTCCCCCAAATTGTTCGGGTGGCATGTAGCCGTAGGTACCGACAACGGTCATCGTGCTGCCTCGACCAACGACGGTTTGAATGGAACCGAAGTCAACCAGATAGATCTCACCAACACGGTTGCCAGAGCGGTTGGTCAGTAGGATATTGCTGGGCTTAAGGTCTCGGTGAATAATTGGAGGATGTTGTTGATGGAGATAACTCAGCACCTTTAGTACCCCTTGGGCAAGCTGCTGGAGTTCGGTGGAGGTGAAGGTGCGTCCAGTTTTGACGTGTTCTTCTAAAGATAACGCGTCAATGTGGGTCTGGACTAGGGCAAAGCCTTTAGCGTGAGGTAAGTCTAGCTCAAAGTAGTCCAAATAGCGGGGAATGGCTGGGTGCGAGAGCATTTGCAGTGCTTGAGCTTCTCGCTCGAACAGTTTAAGGTCTTGCCACTCGAACTCGTCGCTAAAGATCAATAACTTAACAACAACCAACTCCTGGGTTTTTAGATCCCGTGCTAGCAGTGTGCGCCGTCCGGCTTTCCGACCAAGTTGTCGCTGAATTTTGTAGCGTTCAACCAGGGTCTTGGATAGCATGTTGTCCGGTTCGCGACTTGCCATTGACACCTCCTGACTATGCCAATACTTTTGATGCTTTTTATTTATCTTGGCTACAGGCTAGTTTTATGCAATTACGGGCTGTTTCTGGGAAACGTACTGCTTGGACAAGGCTGGTGTGCAGGATGCGAAAGAATGAGAAAAAACTTACTAGAAGTCTAGGCTAGCGAAACTAGTTGTAGTATAATTGTAGCAAACAAACTTCAATTACTAATTGCGGCAGCTTACGCCTCTCTAGGCTAATTTTATGCTTACTCTAACCATGCGTCCGTATGCAGGTGACGCGGATTTAGAAGCGATCGCCAACCTCATCAATACCTGTGAGGCAGTCGATCAACTTGATGAAGGCACCTCAGTCTCCGAACTCCAGCAACAATTTGATGAGCCATCACTGGATAAAGCGCGTGACATTCGTCTCTGGGAAAATGCAGACGGTCAGCTAGTGGGTATGGGTAGGTTGTGGATTCCCCCAACAGGCAAAGTAATTGATGGTTTTCTTTGGTTTCGCGTCCTCCCCACGGCACGGGGCGGCGATCTAGAAAGGCAGATCGTCGCGTGGGCAGAGGGACGGATGCGCGAGGTCAGTCAAGAGCGTGGCGTGCAGGTAAAGCTGCGCTCTGGCTCTCGCGCTAACCAATCTGATTCTCCTTCAAAGACGCTACGCGATCGCATTGCTCTACTAGAAAGCTGCGGTTTCATCGCTGACCGCTACTTCTTCACGATGGAGCGATCGCTTTCTCTCCCTATCCCAGAATTTCAGTTGCCAGATGGTTTCACAATCCGTCAAGTCAGAAGCAATGAGGATGCCGAAGCCTGGGTTGAGCTATTCAACCAGTCGTTTATCGACCACTGGAATCATCACGATTTAACTGTTGAGAGTTACAAACACTGGCTGAGTGACCCGGACTACAAGCCTGAATTGGATTTGGTTGCTGTTGCCGCAGATGGTACATTTGCCGCTTTCTGTCACTGCGACATTAGCCCAGAAGACAACAAGCGTAGTGGACGCAATGAAGGCTGGATTAGTACTCTAGGTACGCGACGAGGCTTTCGCCGCAAAGGATTAGGACGAGCCACGCTACTTGCCGGAATGCAACGGTTGAAAGTAGCTGGTGTGGATACAGCAAGGCTTGGTGTCGATACCGAGAATCCATCAGGTGCAGGACAGCTTTATGAGTCGGTTGGCTTCCGCAAGGTGTACACCCAGATAATGTATGTCAAGGATATGTAGTAAACTTCTTGCTCTGAGTCAGGGGAAAGGTGAAAGGAGAAGGGGGAAAGGGAAGAAAGATTCTTTAGGAAACTTGGGTCGCTTTCCACAAATAGTGTTTTTCTCCAAAAGTTTTTCGCATAACCTACTAGATGTAGTGTATTTTGGATGAGTCTCTAGAACCGATGTCACTAAAAGCCCGTGAATCATCTTCAGGAGTGGGGCAATAGCTGTGTCGATGACCAGCTAACCCACCTCAACGTTACCCCTTTAGAAGGTCAAAATACCTACGAGTATCTGCTGTATGCCGATACCCTCCCTAGACGCAATGATGGTCGAGTTAAGGGTCACATCCTTGAACGCTATCAACACATTGAACAGGGAGGCTGGTGGTGTTCGGGAATTGACATACTTACTGGAACTGATGACCTGTGGGGCTGTTTCAAGCCGAGTCAGCCGCGTCACAGTAATGACTCCAGAAAGCTGATTAAGTATGAACATCCTCCCCTAGCGCCAACAGGACTCTTTGCTCTGCGCGTTCCCCTGCATCTCTGGCAGCAGATCGCAACTCGCTATTCTCTCACAGTCCCACCAGAAGCGATCGCATCTGAGCAACCTGACCAAGGTTTTTGGCAGTGGCTTGTCGATCACCCGGAAATTCCCTTATGTATCACTGAGGGAGCGAAAAAAGCCGGAGCCTTACTGACTGCGGGTTATGCTGCGATCGCATTACCAGGAGTATTTGGCGGATATCGAGTGCCACGAGACGAACAAGGAAAACGCATCGGTAAGTCTCGCCTTATTCCTCCGTTAAACAAAGTAGCAACCCAAGGTAGAGCAATTTATCTCGCCTTCGATCAAGACTCAAAACCCACCACGATTAAAGCTGTAAGTACAGCTATTCGACAGTTAGGATACTTGTTCACTCAGCAGGGAAGTCCTGTCAAAATCATCACCTGGAACCCCGACTTAGGGAAAGGGGTAGATGACCTGATTGCCACTCATGGTCAAGCCGTATTTGACGAAGCCTATACCTCAGCACCCACTCTCGATACTT
This sequence comes from Symplocastrum torsivum, assembly GCF_059505465.1. Classification (NCBI taxonomy): domain Bacteria; kingdom Bacillati; phylum Cyanobacteriota; class Cyanophyceae; order Oscillatoriales; family Microcoleaceae; genus Symplocastrum; species Symplocastrum torsivum. The sequence goes on from NZ_JCACKQ010000125.1 coordinate 33,633, forward strand.
GGAAAGCCCAATCCTTAACAAGGCTGACCTACCCTGCCGATTTGCGGGTGAAGCGCCGCTATCTTGGCGAACTTCCGATTCCCGCTACAGCCAAACTGATTGCGATTAAATCCCCCAAAGGCACAGGCAAGACTCAGTTATTAGAAGGTGTTGTCAAAGAAGCCTTAGCGCGAAAGCAGTGGATCTTAGTCATTGGTCATCGGATACGACTGGTGGAGGCACTCTGCCAACGCTTTGGGTTGAACTACATTACTGAAGTCAAAGACGATCCTAGTGGTGCTTTGCTTGGCTATGGTCTTTGTCTTGACTCACTCCATCCAACATCTCAAGCTCGTTTCGATGCTAGCAACTGGTCGGATGGAGTTGTAATTATTGATGAAGTTGAACAAGTTCTCTGGCATGGGTTGGACTCTAGTACCTGTAGTAGCAATCGGGTGCCTATCCTCAAGTCGTTGAAGACCCTAATGCAGAATGTTTTGGGAGGAGAGGGTCAAGTCTTCGTTGCAGATGCTGACTTGAGTGATGTCTCGGTTGATTACTTGGTTTCTCTCTCAGGAGTCCAGCCTGAACTATTTATCATTAACAACGACTGGAAACCCGGAGCGGATGAATCCTGGCAAGTAAACAGCTATCCAGAAAGCACACCTCAAAGACTCGTTCAAGACCTGGAGAAGCATATTGCTCTGGGTGGGAAACCGTTTGTTTGCCTTTGTGCCCAGAAGCTTAAGAGCCAATGGGGAACTTGTACCTTGGAGGCTTACCTCAAACAGAAATTCCCAAAATTAAGGATACTGCGAATTGATTCAGAATCCTTATCGGAACCGACTCATCCCGCTTACGGCTGCATGACTTCCCTGGATGAGGTTTTGGCTAACTATGATATTGTGCTAGCCAGTCCTGCGATTGAAACGGGAGTGAGCATTGATATCCGGGGACACTTTACCTCTGTTTGGGGAATTGCCCAAGGGGTTCAAAGTGAGAATTCAGTACGTCAAGCCTTAGGACGCATCCGCGAAAATTTGCCTCGGTTCATCTGGGTGGCGCCCTATGGCTTTAATCAAGTTGGCAATGGTTCCACTTCTATCCCAGCATTACTCACATCCGGTCAGAGTCTGACTCAGTTGAATGTCCGGTTGCTCCAGCAATCTGATTTTGATGCACTCGATGATATTGAGACAAGCTTTCAGGCAGAATCGCTACTGTGCTGGGCGAAGATGGCTGTCCGGCATAATGCCTCGATGGCTCAGTATCGAGAGTCGGTACTGGCAGCACTGAAAGCGGAAGGTCATCAAATCATCGAAGCCGCCTCTGTTGATTTTAGTACTGAGAATACGGTTGATGATTCGTCAACTCCCAATCCCCAATCCCCACCACAAGATGCTCAAGCCGAAACGAATTCGCTAACAGCAATTATTGCTGCTGTGAGAGACCAAAATTATCAAGCCGAGTGTAAAGCGATCGCACAAAGTGAAGACCTCAGCGAAAATGAATATCAAAGCCTGCAAAGACGCTTGGTGAAGACAACAGCACAACGACGAGCAAAGCGGAAGCACGATTTAAAGCGACGCTATGGCATCCCAGTCACAGCTCAACTGGTTGCTCAGGATGACGCAGGCTGGTATCCGAAGCTACAACTTCACTACTTTCTTACCGTTGGTCGGCAATATCTTGCTCAACGAGACGCAGCATGTGCCCAAATGCTGATTGAGCTTGGGGATGGCAGCATTTTTCTTCCTGACTTCAACCGTTCTCAACTCGGAGCCGCTGTTGGTACGATGGAACTTCTAGGTGTCCCTGTACTGCTGCAATCGGGACGAGAGTTAAGAAGTACTGATGAAGACTTGAGGGCAATGGCAGCGTTGGCACTTTCTAACCGGGCTGCACTCAAGACTACCTTGGGTATTGGACTTGCGAAGAATGCGGCACCCATCACGATTGTCAGACGTTTATTGGAGAAAATTGGCTACGGACTCCGATGTATTGGTCGTACTCGTCAAGCATCTTGCAAAAAAGCCACTCCCACAAAAGGAATTTCTCAAAGTCGAGTGAGAGTTTATCAGGTCGTTAACCCTGATGATGGTCGCTTTGAGGTCTTCAAGTATTGGTTGGCTATGGATGGGAAGCTTTCTACGATGGAGACTAATTGGCAAGAGTCCCGCTCCAGCCTGATTGACAACACGAATCTAGCCGTGGACTTAGAGGAGGTTGAATATGTCCAACTTTGTCTCCTTTAATGCTTAACATAAGCGTGGTTTAAGGAATTCATGCCACCGAATAGACCAGTGAATGAAGAAGCGATCGCCTCACGACCTGATAGCGTTGGAGTTGCTTTAGTTGTCATCTCTGCCACAGGATTTGGCACTCTCGGAATTCTGGCAAAGCTTGCCTATGCAGAAGGCTTAGATCTACCCAGTACTCTTGCTTGGCGCTTTGTGGGTGCGGCAGTCATATTTTGGGTTTGGCTAGTTTGGCGGGGTAACTGGCGTTTAGAGAGACGCTTAGCCATCTTGGCAACACTACTGGGTGCGATAGGCTATGCCATCCAAGCCAGCCTTTTCTTTGCCGCCCTCACTTATGCTGGTGCTGGTGTTACTGCATTGTTACTCTACACGTATCCCGCCTTTGTCACTCTTCTTGCTTGGATAACAGAAGGAGAGCGTCCAAGACGAAATCGCCAGATTGCCCTTAGTCTCGCTCTTTTCGGCTGTCTGCTTACTGCTGATTTGAGTGGAGTAACAGTCAAGCCAATTGGTCTACTGTTAGGGGTTGCCTCTGGGGGATGGTATGCACTCTATCTTACTTTTGGGGCACGTCTAGTGCGATCGATTTCCCCGGCAACAACCAGTGCCTATCTTTCGTTGGGGGCTGCCTTATCTTTTCTTGCAACTGCATTCTCAGGAGATGGACTAATTTTTCCTAAGACTCCGGTGGCAGTGGGAACGGTAGGCGGATTGATACTCATCGCCACGGTGCTACCAATTGTGACTTTATTTGCAGGTATCCGCCGTTTAGGAACAGCTCAAACTGCCATTTTATCGACCATTGAACCTGTCGTAACTGTGTTGCTCGGAATCATTTTTTTGGGAGAGGAACTTGTAGCTAGACAAATCCTGGGTGGTTTATTAGTCGTGAGTTCTGTCGTCTTACTCCAAGCCTTTCCCCAGGAATAGTACCAATTTATTATTTAATTTACCAAAACTGAAAAACGCAAGAAATATCTTTTTGTCCTGCCTTCTTACACTCATCAAATCTCGACACGCCACAGCCTACAAAAACGAGAAGGATAACGGCAGTAATTAAAAACAAAGTGCCTTCAGAACTGTTCATTAATTGTGACCTTATCAATTCGATCTATACCGCAGTATAGCCTAGCTTTTTTGCTGTTATAAGGTCAGTAGAGAGAATACAGCCTTTGTTAAGGTTGCTAAATACGGTTTGTCCCTAGTTCTTAAGGCAATTAGGAATCTGCAACAAACCCCACTCAGGGAACCTGTGAAGGCAGCGATCGCTACTGTAGTCCAGGACGAACGAAGGAGAAAAGCGATTAGATTCATGTAATCTGCTCAAGGCGGTTGGCTATAGTTATGGTTATACTACATTTAAACTACAAGGCGATGAAGGTCTGAAGTGGAGGGTGCAATTCTTCTGAAACCATGGCAATGTTCCTTTCATAGTCTCAGCCTTCCGTCACATCCGTGCGATCGCATATACACACTGGATATTGCCCGTTTTCTCCCACTTGACTTCCTTCTCCAATGTCATACCAATTTTTTCCGCAACTCTTCGGGATGGTATATTGTTTGGGTTAATCAAGGATATAAGCCGAGTAAAGTTAAGGCTCGTAAATCCATAATTACGGCAAGCTAATGCTGCCTCCTTTGCCAAGCCTTGCCCCCAATATTTCCTCAAGAATAAGTAGCCAATCTCAATCTCCGTTTTGCCATCAACGTGCTGAACAACTAAGCCACATTGTCCAGCAAACTCATTTGAATCTTTAAGAATCGCTGCCCATAACCCAATACCATATTTTTGATAACTCTCTAAGTTTCTGCAAATCCACTCCTCTGTCTCTTCCCGACTCTTGGTATTGGGATAATATTGCATTGCTATAAAATCTGAGAAGATTCCAAGCAAGTTATCTACATCATCTCTAGTTAATTGCCGAAGAAACATTCGTTTGGTTTCCAAAACGTTCAAAGCAAAACTCCTATTTCAGGAAAAATAGTTTTGATAGAGTTTCTAACTACATTTCAATCTTGTATAGCTTCGGGGTAGGTTTGGGTATCTTGCTTGTTCTTCTAAAGATTGTCGTAGTCTTTGTGCGATCGCCCTTTTTGCTGCATATCCTAAAATGTGAGCAATCCCCTGTTGTGAGTAGCTTGTATGAGCCAGACTACAGACGAACGACTACGCTGGACTACAGCCGACCTGGAACTCTTGCCAGATAACGGAAACCGTTATGAGATTATTGATGGAGAGTTATTAGTGACCAGAGCACCACATTGGAAACATCAAAAAGCTTGTGGCAGGCTCTTTGCTGCACTTGATATGTGGTCACAGTCTACTGCTTTAGGGGAAGCGACAATTAATCCAGGGATTATTTTTTCAGATGCTGATAATGTTATCCCTGATGTGGTTTGGGCTAGTAATGAACGCCTCGCTGTCCTGTTAGATGATGCAGGGCATCTAACTGCCGCGCCAGAGTTAATTGTTGAGGTGTTATCGCCTGGTGGTGAGAATGAACGGCGAGATCGAGTGGCGAAGCTCAAACTTTACTCAGCACGGGGAGTACAGGAGTACTGGATTATTGATTGGCAAACGCAACAAATTGAGGTTTATCGACGGGAACAAGCGAGTTTAAGGCTTATTGCAACCTTCTTTAGTAATGATGAGCTGACTTGTCCTCTGCTACCTGGTTTTGTTTGCACTGTGGCGCGACTGTTTGCTTAGAAGGCAAGCGATCGCTTTTATGGGGCAGGGCGGGCAAATTCCCACCCTACTGAATTACGACTCAAAATTTACATGCTCTTTTGCAGTAAATTCTTGGCAATTACCTCTTGATCGTCTTCACTCAATTTATCCCAATCTAGTCCTCGCTTAGCACTCACGGCACGCAACTGCTGTTCTTTTTCCCGTTCTAGCTTATCTTCCATCCGCGCATCTATGTCCGGATTAATGGCGTGCAATACGGCGTACTTATCCTCTTGTGGCAATTGCTTCACCAACTCTATCACCTGCCCAACTGTTAATTTCAACATCGGCATGATTATCACCTCGGCAGTTTATTAAATGTCATAAGACCGATTTAGAGTAACACAAGGGCAAGGTGATGTACTGTAGTTTCGCTCAGCTATAGCAGAGCAAGATATTTCTCATATAACTTTTTAGAGTGGTTGTAGACGATGCTGTGTGACCAGTTCAAATTTCACTATTCGTTTAGTGGTGATAGAGATAAGCCACTGATTCTTTTTCTGCATGGCTTTATGGGTGACAGCAATGAATTTAATGAAGTTATAACGTTGTTGTCTGAAAACTTTTGTTGCCTTGCCATTGACCTACCTGGTCATGGGAAAACTAAAGTTATAGGTAACGATGGGTGCTACTCGATGCAAAATACTGCTCATGGCTTAATTAAGTTACTTGACAATTTAAACATTGAAATCTGCAGTTTGATTGGTTATTCTATGGGGGGGCGACTGGCTCTCTACCTGAATCTGCATTTCCCACAACGCTTCTCTAGGATTGTGCTGGAATCTGCCTCTCCTGGTTTAAAAACTGAACGGGATCAAGCTGAACGAATTCAGCAAGATTTAGAACTAGCGCATCAATTAGAGATAATTGATTTCCCCGTATTTTTATTGAAGTGGTATAGTCAACCACTTTTTGCGTCTTTGAATAAACACCCAGATTTTAATGTTCTGTTGGAAAAGCGGTTGCAAAGTAATCCTTTAGAATTAGCCAAATCACTTCGCGGCTTAAGTACAGGAAAGCAACCTTCTTTATGGGATAAACTGAAAATAAACCAAAATCCCTTGCTGCTGTTAATTGGAGAGTATGATGAAAAATTTAAGACCATAAATTCCGAAATGATAAGATTATGTAAATCAGCCCAACTGAAAATAATTAGTAATTGTGGTCATAATATTCACTTTGAAAACCCAAAAGAATTTGCTCTAAATCTCAAAAGCTTTTTAAGTTAATTTAATAAAAGTTAATGTTTTTAATTTAGCTAACTAGAGCGATGTATAGGTAATACCCAAACTTGAACACCAAAGCGATCGCACCCCACCACATTCAGGTGATCGCATAAACGTAAATTCGTGTATCAATCAGTAGCCATAATTACCAATTTCTCATGGCATCGACCAAAAACTCGTCCAGATCAGGAAAATTAGGCGTATAGCAGCTTATCTTTCTATTTCTCCTTCTCTACACGCTCTTTGGGCAAGACACGGGTTACGACCTTTGGCAGAATAGTGTAGAGGCTTATTTATGTTCGATACTGGGTTAATTGCCAGACATACTCCATGACCATTATTACTTCTCAAGAAATTGCTCAGTTTCGCTCTGAATTAGCAAACAACCCTGATGCCATGAAAGCTCTCGACACGATTGAGGATTGTGAGGGGAATTTGGAAGATGCTGCGATCGCATTAGCAATTCGTGCAGGACAGCAACCACAGCGAGATAATGCTGAGTGGTTAGACGCTTTAGCTCGGAAATGCCGTGCTGTGATTTGTCAAAAGGAATTTCGGGAAGACTTGCTCAACGGGTCGTTTGCACCTGTTGTTGCCTATCTAGGCGCAACACCTCTACTTCCTGGAATCCTCGCTACACCAGTGCTGATGTATGTCATGAGGCAAGGCGTAGACAATTTTTGTGAGCCACTGGAGTCTCGACTCTAACTACTGCATTAGCCAATCTGGGTGATGGGGTTGTGAGGGATAGCAAGAGGTTTGCCAAGGGAGCAAAGCTATCAACAGATTTTAGAGATCAGTAGCCGTTCCTGTAGCAATAAAGCCTGCGTTTTCTACAGGCTCAAGCTTACCTGTCACACGCGATCGCTAGACACCAAAAACAGGAGCAGGTTATCCTTTCGCCCTTTCGCCTTCACCTTTGCTCCAATGCTAAGCATCTTCAACAATCAGACCGCATTGCTAGACCAGATTGGGGGTCAAATAGATGAATTTTGTCTACGGCTATTGATAGCCAAAGTGCATCGCCGATTTTGACAACTTGATCAGGTGGAATTCTGACTTGTAGAGTAGACGATTCAGCCAAAGTAACGGATAGATAAGTATCGTTGCCCAGTGCTTCGACAAGGTCAACCTGCACTGGCAGATTTTTGGGCGCAGGAACGCCAACACTTAGATGTTCTGGACGAATGCCGAGGGTTAGAGAGAGTCCATCATATTTTTGTAATACTGAACTCCAGACTTCTGGGAGCGTGAGGCGGAATTGGGAGTGCTGAATTAAAAGGGGTGCTTTAACCTGCACGGTGAGAAAGTTCATCGGTGGTGAACCAATGAACTCGGCAACGAACTTGTTGGCGGGTTGGTTATACAGTTCGAGTGGGGGAGCAAGTTGTTGGATTTGACCTTGGTTCATGACAGCAATGCGATCGCCCATTGTCATCGCCTCGGTTTGGTCGTGGGTGACGTAGATTGTTGTTGTACCGAGTTGCCGTTGGAGTTTGACAATTTGGGTACGAGTTTCTGCTCGAAGTTTGGCATCTAGGTTGGAGAGTGGTTCATCCATCAAAAAGACTTGGGGATTGCGGGAAATCGCCCGTCCTAAAGCAACCCGTTGCTTTTGTCCTCCCGACAGTTGTTTCGGTAGTCGGTTCAGCAGTGGCTCGATTTGCAGTAACTGAGCAACAGTGCGAACTTGTTCATCAACTGCTTTTTCTTTATCAGAGAGATAGCGTAGTCCCTTAGGAAGCGATCTCGTCAAGGCGACTAATGCATCCTCCGTCCAACCAGGAACCTGCTTTGGAGTCTGTTCTTCCCCACTCCCAACTCCCAACTCCCCATTCCCTAATTTTGTACGTCGCAGTCCAAAGGCAATGTTGTCATACACACTCAAGTGAGGGTAGAGGGCGTAGTTCTGAAACACCATGGCAATGTCTCGTTCTTTGGGCGCTAGGTCATTTACTAAGCGATCGCCCACCCAAATATTGCCGCCAGTTGCCTCTTCTAGCCCTGCAATTAAGCGCAGTAAGGTACTTTTCCCACAGCCAGAAGGCCCAACCAGCACCATAAACTCACCATTTTGCACTGACAGGTTAATGCGCCGCAGGACACTGACACCTCCTGTAGGAGGTACAGGTGTCTCTCCCACTGCAACAAGTCCCTCATTGCTTGGTGTCAATAAGGGTTCTGCTGTTACTGGTGCGATTCGCTCTCCCTTGCGACCAGGAAAGCTTTTATAAACGTTTTCGAGAATAACCTGAGCCACGGTGTTTGTAACGGATGGGATAATCCACCTATTTCGGTGATTTAGTTTGCTGAAGTACGCTCACGCAGCGAAGTGCGTAGCAACAAGCGCCTAATTCTATCGTACTTTGACAAGAAAGTTGATTTTGAAAGTATTAGGACATTTCTTAAAAGATTGAAGCCGATAAAAAGCCGTCCTTCTTATGATGGGGCTTTAGACCCACTAATGTTCGGTAATTCGACCTTTAAGATTTCGCAATCCTGTTTACCCTCTTGACAAGTCATAGTCATAACGAATACGTTTAAAGTTGATTAATCAAGGAGCCATATTCATGTTGCCCAATCGCGAAGGACAAAAAGTTCCCAATGTTACCTTTCGTACTCGCCAGAACAACGAGTGGGTGAATGTCACTACAGATGAACTATTTAATGGGAAGACAGTGATTGTCTTCTCCTTGCCAGGTGCGTTTACTCCAACCTGTTCATCAACCCACTTACCGGGTTACAACGAGTTAGCTAAGGTCTTTAAAGAAAACGGCGTTGATGAGATAGTTTGTATTTCCGTCAATGATGCCTTTGTGATGAACGAATGGGCAAAAGACCAAGAGGCAGAGCATATTACTTTAATTCCCGATGGCAATGGCGAATTCAGTGATGGCATGGGAATGTTGGTGGATAAAGCTGAACTAGGATTTGGTCGGCGGTCATGGCGCTACTCCATGCTGGTCAAGGATGGCGTAATTGACAAGATGTTCATTGAACCAGAAAAGCCAGGTGACCCGTTTGAGGTGTCTGATGCCCAGACAATGCTCAACTATATCAACCCTGAGGCAACAAAACCCCAGTTAGTTTCCCTGTTTACAAAAGTAGGTTGTCCATTCTGCGCTCGTGCCAAGACGATGCTAAAGGAGAATGGTATAGATTATGAAGAAATTGTCCTAGGTAAAGAGGTGACCACTCGCTCATTGAGGGCAGTCTCAGGTGGAACAACAGTTCCCCAAGTCTTTGTTGATGGCAAATTAATTGGCGATTCCGAAGCACTCGCCGCTTATCTTGGTGCTAGCTAGTACCAGTTCGTACAAAAGAGGTAGAGGGGTTAGGTGTTAGGGAAAAAACCTAAACTAATCCCTCAGTGACTTCCCTCATTACTTGAGTGATGCCTCAGTACATCTTAATAACTCAGTCTGCAACTGTAACCTGATGATTAGCTGACCATCAGATGAGAAGGAGTCACACGCCACAACAACTCTAGCGCAGAGGCTGGCATCGTCAGATACAAAACATCGCCAACATGTAGACAAGTTTCCAGAACATCCCATCCGTGGAGCGTCTGGCTGTTAGTTTCTATGTAAAGTGGTACAAAGTCAGCATCCATTGCCGCCTCTTTGACCAAGCGTCCGCAGAAGGGATGTCCCGGTGTAATTAGCGTAGCCAATGCCACCCAAAGCGTATCGCCAGTCATCCCATTTCCCAAAATGCGTCCACCTAATGCCGCTGCCGCAAAGGACGGTGTTGCTAGTTCTGTTGGACTCAGCACTACCTCAAAGTTAAAAACCTGTTGCACAGTACAAGCAAGCTGTGGGTCTTGGTTACGCACCACTACTGGCAATTTTGGAACTAGGGCTTTTGCACTTAGGGCAATCTCGACATTCGACATGTCGTCACTTGTTACCGTTAACAGGGCTTCACACGAATCAATGTTGGCGGCTTTTAGGGTCGTAGATAAACTGGCATCACCAAGAATCACGGGTACGCCCCAAGAACGAACCGTGCGGAGAAACCGATTGTTGGCATCGCGCTCAATCACGACCACTTCATGACCATGATTATGGAGTTGATTGACAATCTGAACACCAATGCCACCTAAGCCACAGACAATGTAGTGATGGCGGCTGGGAACACGCGCAGCATCCCAAAACTGATTAAAGCGGGTTCCTAAAACAAAATCATTGAGTAGGGCGTAGCAAATTCCAATCACCCCAGCACCCACCAACATCATTACCGCTGTAAAAATCTTGATGCCGTCGGGGGCTTTTTCTGCCACTTGTTCTTGACCACCTGCACCCGTAATCATCCCAACGGAAAAGTAGAGAGCCTCGACAACTGTAATGTTTTCATCGACACAAATGTAGATAGCTGTAGCGAAAAAAATCATTAGCAACAGAGCAAAACTCACCACTAGTACGGGTTGAGCGTGTTTGTGAAACTCTCGCAGGTTGGTAAAAACTTTGAAAAATTTACGCAGCCAGGATTGACGGCGGCTATGGACTTGGGGCTGAGTGCCAATAATTAGGCGATCGCCTCGTTGTAACCGTTGCCCTTCAGCAACAGCAGATACTAAATCGACCTGACCCTTTACCGGGAGGTAGTAAATTAACATTCGCGATCGATCATCCCAGAGGTGACTTAATGGGCGTCCAATCCAGGGATGATTGTCATGAATGTATTCTTCATAAATTGGCCACGTTTGATTAAATAGCCGCAGTTGCCCAATAGCTTGATTTCCCAGTGCCGCAAAAACAAACACAGGTGCTGCCAGGGCAGCAACACTCAGGCTGACATGATCAGGAAGCGTCTGATCAAGGCGATCGCCTAAACTACTATTAAACAATCGGTTAACAATACGAATCCGAGGATTAATTACTCGCGCCTGAGTCAGAATTGCCAGATTTAGTCCATCATCATCGTTAGAGAGAATCAGGATTTGAGCCTCCTCAATCCCTGCTCGCCGTAGAGTAGAGGCTACGCGCAAATCTCCAATTACGACACTATCCCCTTCATTCGATAGAAGTCTATCACTGATGCCAACAACAGCCGCTCCCTGTTGCTTCAGTAAGCTGAAAATTTTATATCCAGTGCGTCCCAATCCACAGACAATGATACGGGGTTTCATGAATTAGCTTTGTGTCAAAGCAGATGACTGCTACGCAAGTATCCAACTCCCTATTGTTATCTAGAGTACATACAAGGACTGTAGCTGAAGACACCACTGCTATAGGAAAAAGCTCAATTCACATTTTGTTTCTAAGTAGCAGGCACAACGATTGCTGGTTGATGTGAGTTCAACAGCGCAACCTCTTGCCCATAGATAAACTCACTGTAGTCAGCAATATTATCGAGTCCAAGTAGGTTTAGCATGATTTCAGCCGCTAACCAAATTGTTGTTTTTACAAGTACTTTCTTCCAATATAATTTCATTTTGCCCTACCTCCTGGATGAGTGATGGAGGCTTCTGTGTCTTCCGTCAAACCTCTCTTACTTAACTGTTCAGGACAGATGCTGCCTTTTACGCAGCCTTAGAACGGATATCAGGAATATCGGTGAAAACCTAATTTTGTATTGGGGAAAGGCGCATTGCGTGCGTCCGTACCGCGTGTTGAAGTGCGTAAGTCCTGCCTTATAGCAGAAAGCCGTCAGCTATCAGCTATCAGCTTTTTGTTTTCCTTGCGCTCTCTCTTGTTTCACACACCTTGCTGTACCTCATCCAACTGAAAATCGGTATATAGCTTTTCTCGTATCAGTGAGGTACATCTAAGTTTCTTGCCTATTCCCAATTCCCCATTCCCTGCGGGTGCGCTTCCTCATCCGGAGGTTCCCTCCGGATGCCAGCGTCACCCAATTCCCGAAAACCTAGAAATTTGTACCTCATCCACATGAGAACCGCTATACAGCAATTTTCATACTGGTGAGGTACAGTCAATATTTCTCTCTTCTCCTATAGAGAATGGGAGAGTAGGATAGATGTACCTCATTAGCCTAGAAAACGCTGTATTGCGTTTTTAGGTATCTTGTTTTCAATCTGGGTTAAAAATAAGGATATATAGCAGTTCTCAGTTAAATGAGGTGCAGTTAAAGGCTACTAGTCAGCCAAACAAAAAAGCTGATGGCTGATAGCTGATAGCTTTCTGCTATATCGCCATTTTTTGTAAAAGATACTGCTCTTGATATGAACTACCACGTTATTTACGACGGCAATTGCAATCTTTGTGTCACTCTAGTACAGCTACTCGAAAACCTGGATCAGGGACGAATCTTTGATTACATCCCAATGCAGGATGAAGAAACATTGAAGACTTTTTGTGTAACATCCCAAGACTGCGAGATGGGGATGATTTTAATTGATGCAAAATTCCCAGAGCGTCGGTGGCAAGGCAGTGATGCGGCAGAGGAGATTGGGCAGTTGTTGCCAGTTGGGAATATGTTTATCTCAGCTTACCGAGCTATGCCTGGAGTGAAATGGGTTGGTGATCGCGCTTATGAGCAAATGCGCGATAATCGCTACAGTTGGTTTGGTAAGCGGTCTAGTACTTATAAGTCAGCTTATCCGGTAGGTTGTGCTGCTACATCCAGTTCCCATTAGTTGAATGTTGAGTGTTGGGGAAGCAGGGGGAGAGAAAGTTAGTTTGAATACAACTTGACATCAGGCTCAAAAGGCGATCGCATTTCCCCAAAATCTCACTTTTTGAGCGCCTTTCTTACCAACTCAGGAATCTGAGACGGACGTTCTGCCACTGGTACTTTCGCTTTCTTGAACGCAGCAACTTTGTGTTGAGCGGTACTGGCATTAGTCACTGGCCCTGATAGCTGAGCGGCAAGGATAGCACTTGCATTACCTACTTGTTTATCTACAGGTGTATATCGTCCAGCAACGTAGGCAACTACGGGTTTATCAACGGCTTCGGCAATATATTGAGCGGTTGCTTCTTCACTCCCGCCCCCTGTCTGATCCACTAAAACAATCGCTTCTGTATTTTCATCTGTTGCCAAAACCTGAAGCCACTGGAGAAAAGAAGAACCAACAATGACATCACTACCTAAATTCACGGCTATTGACTGTCCTAGTCCTGCCTGAGTCAGTGTCAGCGCAATTTCATAACTAAGGGTAGCCGCACGAGTGATCACCCCTACTGAGCCAGGTGTGTAAAATTCACTCTCTTGAGTACCCAACAAAAGTTTTCCTGGCACAATAATCCCAGAACTGCTAGGACCAATGACCAGAGTGTCAGTAAATTGTGCTTTCTGCAACAGACGAACTATATCTAGAGGCGGAATGCCACTCGTGACAAGAACAATTTGCCCAATTCCAGCGTCTATGGCTTCTAAGGCTGCATCAAGGGCATTGTAGGGTTCTACAAAAATAACCGTTGCATCCACAGATCCAGCATAGTTACACGCCTCCTCAACTAGGTCAAACACGGGAAGATCATGTAATTCTTGCCCTCCCTGTCCTGCGCTAACCCCTGCCACCACATTCGTGCCATAGGCTTTCATTCGTGCAGCGTGGTAGGAGCCAAGTGGTTGTGTAATGCCCTGTACCAGGACTTTGCTGTCTGGTGTCAAGTTCATAATTGCTGGATGTGCGTGTGCTGTAGATGCAAGATGAAGATGTTTGAGCATAACAAGAACAGCCAGCTCTTGCTAGAGGAGATTAACCTTAGGCTTTCTTGATCGCTGCTGTTGCGAGGGATATTGCTTTTGCAACTGCCTCATCCAGATTATCAATCCAGTGTACAGGCATGTTTACCAAATCCTCTTTGACCGTATTAAAATTCCCCCCAACAACACGAATAATAAATTGAGGCAGTTGGGGTTGAGAGGCTGTTCGTTGGAGGCTAAGACGACTACCATCACTTCGTTCTTGGCGGAAACGTGAGGTCATTGCGATCGCTTTTTCCGTTCGGTCTGCCTCATTCAACACGGATGTTTCCCCAAGGTGAGAAAGGAGATAGTTAGCAATGACCTCCGCTACTTCTTCACTGGCAGCAGGGCTACTTAAAATGTTGACCAAAACAACCTTGATGCCATCATTGCTCGTAAGCTGCTGTAGTGCGCCTTGCAGTTGTTGCACTGGAGAAGACGTAGACTGCAAATCCCAACTAGCATATCCATTCACAATCAGACAAGTAGCTGGCTTTCCCTTTGCCCGGTAAATCAAATCTAAGGTTGCGGCAGCAAGACAAGTGCCATTACAAAGGATGCCAATATTGCCATCGCCGTCTGTCCAGTTGAGTTCAGTCAAGGACTTGGTCGGCAGTTGTTGCTCAATCTTACTATCACTACTGGTTGAAACTAACGTTGCCAACTCAGAATGACGACCAAGGGCATTGTCATTGGCGATAATTTTGCCGTCTAGAGCCATCATCTCACCTGTGGAACTGATGCCGAGGGGATTGATTTCCACTAAGTCCAAATCCTTTTCGACAAAAAGCTGGTACATCTTCTGCACAATCCCACTCACAGACTCAATGAGATTACCTTGCAGTCCCATTTTGAGAACTAGACGCCGCGCATAAAAGGGAGAAAATTCTTGATCGACGACAACCCTTTGGAGGTGTTCGATCACTGCCTGCACATTGACACCGCCTCTGGAAGAACCCAAGAGAACCGGACGCCCCAGTGTGTAGTCAAGGATGACTGCCAGAAAAAACTCCTGTTCCGCGTTATAGCGGGACTCGGCTAGCAACACTTGAGGATACTGACCGAGAATCGACAGGTTGAAAATTGCCCTAGCGGCTGCGATCGCATCAATGGTATTTTCGACAAAACGGATACCACCCGCTCTCCCTCTTCCCCCTGTAGGCACCTGAGATTTCAGAACCACTGGATAAGGAATCTCTAAACGCTTGAGGTCTCTAGGATGGTCAATGCGTTGGGACGGCAAAACAGGAATGCCGATCTCACGAAACAATGCTTTCGCCTGGTACTCTAATAAGTCCATGAATGGAGTGTAGTTTAACAGTCAGTGGTTCTGATCAAAGTTACCAAACTCTGAGGTTCTAACGAGTTCGTTAGCTTACACACTAGAGCGCCTTTTCCAGTCTTTTTCAACTTGATCAATTCGATAGAAACGCTTCCAGAACATATCCAAAAGCTTCGTGGGCATCAATTTCGTCATCAAAAACAGCATCATCCTCCCACCTGTTGCTGCTAAGTAGCGGGGACGGGGATGTCGGTCAGTAATCGCCCGGATAATCACATGGGCTACTCGTTCTGAACTCCAGGCTAGAGGCGCGGTTTGCTGTTCTATTTCTTTGATTGCCTGTATAGCAGGTCGATAGAGTGTTCTCCCAGCTTCCGGAACATTCAGATCAACTCTATCGCCAGCCACACTGAAAAACTCCGTTGTTACGGGTCCTGGCTCGATTACGCTGACTTTGATATTAAATGCCTCTAACTCCATTCGCAGCACATCACTAAGTGCTTCCAGGGCAAACTTAGACGCACTATACATACCGCCAGCCGGAAACGGCAGACGCCCTCCTAGGGATGACACATTGATAATTCGTCCGCATCCTTGGTCACGCATGACCGGGATTAACGTTTGGGTTAAGACTAATGGACCGTGGAAATTTACAGCAAACTGTCGTTGAGCGTCTTCCGGTAAGATTAATTCAATGGGTCCCATCTGCCCATAACCTGCGTTATTGACAAGGGCATCCACTCGTCCAAAACGTTCAATCGCTGAGTGTGCCAAGGCTTTTACCTGTTCAACTTGAGCCATGTCAGTCGGCACAACCAAAACATCGGCACCTGCTTTAAGGCACTCAGTCGCTACAGCCTCAAGCTTTTGCTGATTACGGGCAGCCAGTACCAAGCGAATGCCCAAGGCTTTGACAGCTAATTGTCGGGCAAGGGCAGCGCCAATTCCTGCGGAAGCGCCAGTAATCAAGATCACTTGTTCAGCTAAAGGGGAAGCCTGAGTCATAATAAGTTTTTTGCTTTTAGTCGCTTGTTAAGTGCTATTTAGTATCTATTTGCATCTTAAAAAGATTCAGGAGAGATTAGAGGTTAGTTGAAACAACACTCAAGGTATTCGTTTATAATTCCAACGAAAACTGGTATTGTGCATCTACCCGCAAGGAGAAACTGGTAAAATCAGGCTTTTACATCAAGGTCGGCTAATGACTTCGTTTATAGCTCTGGGTGATTGGTCAGTAGTTAGTAGTCAGTAGTCGGTTGCAACGGACAACGGACAAAAAGCGACAGCTTATATTTAGAAGAACGGTGTGGTCAGATGAAAACAGCGACGCGCCCCGACGATTTAGAAATCTTAGGGCATGTTTTACAGGCAGACTTGCAGAAAAGACTCTCGACACTTGTCCCAATTCAGGTGCGGTGTCTGCTTAAGGAAGGGGCGCTGATGATTCTGGTTCAACATCGGGTAGATGTGATGCTAGAGCAACAAGAAATCTTTGATTTTTTGGAGCAAACGATTCTTGAGCATCATTCGTCAGTTGGCAATCCGGTAAAAATTTATTTGCGGGTAGCAGGGCAAAAGCAATCTTATGCTTCCCACTCGTTCCTAACCGAGTACCTCTCCGAGCCAATAGTAACTGCTGATAGACCTGTTGAGACAGTAGAGAATTTCCCGAAATTCCTTAACCCCGCCGTTGAGGAAACAGAGAGTGATTGGACTGAAAGTGAGTTTACTCAAAGCCCGGAGGCACCGACAACCGATTCAGAGTTGCCTCACCCTTGGGATGAGCCGATTTCAGAAGACGAGCCTCAACCGGATGTTTGGTCGCCTGAATCACCTGAGACAGAAGCCAGCAAACCCAAGTCAAAGTCCTCTTTGCTGCCATTAATTGTTGCTGGTGTGGGTTTGAGTTTGGCGGTTTTCTCTACTAGCCTTTATGTTCTCACCCGTCCTTGTGTTATTGGCGTGTGTAGAGCAATTCCTGAGGCTCAAGGCTTGAGTGAACAATCTACGGCAACGCTGCAAAACCCTGGTTCAGGGAAGGATGTTCTGGAGGCGCAACAGCAGTTACTGGATGCGATTCAGATTCTGGAGTCGATTCCCTCTTGGTCGAGCCATCATAGGCAAGCTGAAGAACTGCTGAAAGCCTATGAAGCGCAAGCAGAACGGGTTGATGAGATGGTAACAGCATTGAAGACGGCGGCGAGGGCTTCTTATAAAAGTCAAAATCCGCCTCATCCAGCTTCAAGGTGGATCGAAGTGCAGAGTCTATGGCGAGAAGCGATCGCACAGTTAGAACAGCTTCCCACGAAGAGTAATCTCCAACCCCTAGCGCAACAAAAAATTAAGGAATACAAGGCGAATTTAGCCCAAACCAATCAACGATTGGTCAAGGAGCGACAGGCTCAAGGATATATTAACTCGGCAAAAGAAGCAGCGTTAATTGCTGAGGCACGTCAAGGTGTCGCTCAAACCTTACCGCATTGGCAACTCGTCTATTCCACCTGGCAGGTTGCAATGAACCGTCTCAAGCAGATTCCTCAAGGCACAACGGCATACGAAGAGGCACAGCAGTTGTCAGCATTGTATCTGCCAAAGATGGCTGTAGCACGCGATCGCAAAGCTCAAGAGCAATTTGCTACTAATGCCTACAATCAAGGACTCCGGATTGCTCAACTTGCCAAAAATTCCCAGTCTGATAGTCAATGGTCAATGGCGTTAGTTCACTGGCGCAATGCCTTGAACTATTTAAATCAGGTTCCCAATGGCACCTTTTACCACGCCAAGGCACAATCACTCGTTGCTCCCTACACACAAGCTCTCAAGCAAGCGCAAGGACAGTTACAGGTGGTTTTGAAGCTACAACAAGCCCGAAGTGATTTGCATCAAACGTGCTTTGGCAAAACCCAGCAGGTTTGTAGCTACACGCTTACCAGCAACGCCATCCAGGTTCGCTTGTCACCAACCTATATGCAAAAGGTGAGACAAACTGCAACCATAGCGAAAGCGAGAGGTGACTCTAATGTTCAAGCGGGTGTTGTCAATCACATTTTGACATTGGGAGAAGCGCTTGAAGCGATTAGTGATAATGCTCGAATTCGCGTAGATGTTTACAATCCTGACGGTAGCTTGATTGAGACGCATATGCCAGGGATGTAAAAAAGTAGATCTGCGTTGCATCACCACTTCGCTATTGAGCATCTGACCCGTTCAAGTAGTGCTATCAAGTAGCTGCAATATCGCTTAGAACAACTAGAGGCAGATTGGAAACGCGACGGAAGCCATTATCGTTCGTTAGAAAAATGCTACAGCCATGAGCGATCGCTGTTGCTGCATGGATAGTATCGGGTGTCCGCAGGTTTGTTTGGGCACAAAATTGTGCAGCCTCTCTCAAAATTGCTCTTGTGATTGGCATCAGTTGCATTTCTATAGATAAAAGCAGCGTTTCATAAGCAGTAATTAGAACTGAATCAGCATTCTTGAGAGGAGCAACCAAAGTTTCTAATAATGCCAGTTTACTGCTGATAATTTGGATATTACCAGTTGCAGACTTCAGCCACAAGGGGCGCAGGAGTGACCAATAAGCTGGATGCTTTTCTACGCTGTAGATGAGAATTTGAGTATCTACATAAACAAGGCTAGAATCTGGCAGCGTCAGATCTCCCACGCGCTGCGTTCCTCTTGGAGATACTGGTCAGCTTCTTCAGGCGTTTTAAACAGTCTTTGTCCAGGCAATTTATCTAGTAAGTCTATGGCAGAGCAACGGCTGCTAGATGAGGTGTCTTTTAGGATTACGAAAACTTCTACAGTATTACCCACTAGCAACTCTGGAGCAGATATTTCGATTTTGTTGCCTGGTAAGACTTTAGTGCTAAGGTGCAAAGCTGGCTGCATTGTGATTACTTCCTCTTGTTTTTATGAGCTGTCTTTTAATTGACCGGAATAAATAGCCTAGTTGCTACGGTAGTGTTTAAATTATTTTAATAAAGTTCTGCATAGATGTTTTGTCTGACGCTCCTGCTACCTGAATAAAATGCGATCGCACTTCAGGATGCTGCGCGATCACCCAGTACTCCAAAAAGCGATCGCTCCTCCACTCCTATTAGAAAATCGCACCTTTAGCTTTGTGGTGGTGAGAGGTACGCTCCAAATTTATAGCAGTCGAAGTATACATTAGGACATGAGCAAAGGGCTTAAGCTTTTTGCTCCAAAGAGCCTGTTGTCCTAAGCTTTGCTTTGCTTGCTATACTCATGTTTCGCTTACCATCGCTCGTCGAACTTCCTCAACTTCTTCAAATGCCCCTATAAAATTGAACAGATCAATTGCCTCTTGAAAAAAAATTTTACTTCCCTCAATTTCACCTATGCTTTCCTCTATTCTTTTGAAGCGAAGTCCATCGTTATAGCTACATTCAGCTATTTTGTACAAAACTTCTGTTATTTCTATTGCTTCTCCATCATTCTCTATTACCTGTTGTACTTCTTCAGCTTGTTTCAATTCTCCTACTGTATTTAAAATTAAAATTGCTTTTTGAAAATAAATATTACTCTCTTCAATTAGATCCAGTTTTTTTAAAAGTAATCCCTCGAAGTAGCAAGAATTAGCCATATCGCTTCCTATTTCAACTAATTCTTTCAAAGTTTGTTCTGATCCAGAAAATTCTGACTCATCAGGCCACAGCTCTGCAAGTTTTGTTAACTCCCCAGAAAACTCTTTGTAGTGGTACAAGAACTGTAAAAGTTTCAGGATATCTTCTCCAAAATTTTCAAGCCCAAAATAGGTTGCTTTGGCGTTTACTAATTGCCAATCCTTATTTGACTTCAGCCTTCTCACTGCTTCTGACTGAATTACTGGATGCAACCAGTATCTTCCCTTGTTAAATTCTACTAAAGCCCGATATCGCAATGATTTAATAACGCGATTGTGTTGTTCTTCGGGTATGTTCCATAGCAGACACAAGACTCCATTTATGGGTACTGAAGGAATTTCTTGATAGCGATAGCATCCCAAACGGCAAAGGAGTTGATAGGCTTCAGTATCATGCTTTCCTAGACGGTCAAACTGACTTTTAACTAAATCCTCTAACTCTCTCTCTATTAACAAATAGCCTTGATTTTCTTGCCAATAAGCCTCTAAGTCGCCTTCATAATCCTCTTGAATCGTACTACAGAGGATTTGCATCGCTTTGGCATTGCCACCATAGGCTTTATGCATCTCACTCAAAGCTGGAGAATCTGTGTCAAAATTGCGGCTGCTAAAGTACTGCTGCCATGTGTCTTTAGCCATCCCTTTCAACTCGTAAGGCTTAACATTCACACAAGACTCATTGAGACACTCACGGCTTGTAACCAGCGTTACAGCTTGTACATCTGAATCAGCTAAAACGCTGAATAACTCTACATAACCCCGATGTGCTTCAATGAACTTGCCGTCTTTGTCTAGAGCTGGTTCGAGGTTATCAATCAAAACACCAACCTTTTGAGTTTTAAGCTGCTGCTTTAGCCGCTTTAGTGTTATACCAAAATCCTGTGCGGGTTCACCTTGTAAGTCTCGCAGCAATTCCTCAACAACACTTTCTATAGGTGTAATGTTCTTTGTTTCCTTTGCCATCGGAGGTTCCAGAACTAAGTCGAACTCCCATGTGCTGAAGTACTTTTTAGCCAGAGTTGTCTTACCTACCCCACCTTTGCCGTAAATGAGGATGACTTTTGCCCCTTGAGAGACAAAGGTGTTGAGGTCTGCGATCGCCTCATCTCGTCCTAAGAAGTTCGGGTCTAGCTTCGGCAGACAGGCTTGAGGTTCAGAAGTAAGGTCATCATCATCTAGTTGCAGGTTGAAAGCACTGAACAGACAGTGAATAGATTCCCTATCAACCTCTTTCTCACCCTTAAATATTTTTCTAATCGTGCCAGTGTATAAGCCGTCCTCCTTATAGGCACTGGTTAGTTCCTTCATCTTTTCCTGTGTACACCTAGCACCATGCTGGTTTTCCCACTCCCGTTTAGCAGCTTCGAGTTTTTCCACGCCTTGGCGAGTGAGGATGTAACCGCGAGTACGTTTTTGCATCTGTAGAGACATTGGCTGAGGTAGCTTAACTTCCCGTTGCAGATGTTGAGGCTGACTTCCGGGAAGATAATGGCTTTTCCCTGATTTTAAGAAATCCAGTCCATTTCTGAAGTTGAGGTTGGCTAACGCTTTCAGGACTTGCCCTCACTGGCTTTGCCAAAAGATAGCAAAAAACTTTAAGTTCGTGGTTTAACTGCTCGGACTTCGCTGGTTTAGCCTTCATTAAACCTGCACACTTGACTCAGTTACTCAAGCGGAGGCATTAAACCAGATGGCTCTCGAACCCATCAAAGACAACCAGGCTAATAGTCCAGAAATTCAGACCACATTCTACCAATTGGAAATACCAGGAATGGAAGAATTTCTCGCCAAGCTGACAGCCAAGTCAAAAACTACCCCCAAGTCAATACGGCGACGCGATCGCAATTGACGATAGCAGCAATGATGCTTCTGCTGCCTGAAGAAAACGCGATCGCGCAGTATCCTGAGGTGCGATCACATTTTTTCCTTCTAAAAAGTGACGTGAACTTAATTCAGAGGAATAACAACAAGCGATCGCATTTAAGTCGTGTACTCTGCATTAATCTTCACATAGTCATAACTCAGGTCACAGCCCCACGCCTTACCCATACCAGAACCACTGCCAACACTGACCGAGATTAAAACAGTATCTTCTTTTAAATATGCTCCCGCTGCTGCTTGCTTCAGATAAGCACTAGCCGCTGCACGGTCAAAATCTAGAGGTTGCCCAGCCTCCATAAGCGGGATATCTCCTAGCTGGATTTTGAGATTGTCTTGCTCAAATAGAACGCCTGCACGTCCAGCAGCAGCGGCAATTCTGCCCCAGTTCGGGTCACGACCAAACACGGCTGACTTAACCAATGATGAGCCTACAATGGTTTTAGCAATTTGACGCGCCGCTTTATCATCCGGCGCACCTGTGACTTGCACTTCAATTAGACAGGTTGCCCCTTCACCATCACGAGCGATAGACTTTGCCATATACTGACAAACGGCTGTAAGCATTGCCTCTAGCTTTTCGGCTTCTGGTCCCATTTCTGTAATTGCCGCTGTCCGGGACTGACCATTCGCCAAGGCAATCAAGGTGTCATTGGTGCTGGTATCTCCATCAACAGTAATTTGGTTAAAACTCTTATCTGCTGCCCGACTCAACATTTGTTGCCATAGTGGGGTCGAGACAACAGCATCACAGGTAACAAAGGCGAGGAGAGTTGCCATATTGGGATGAATCATCCCAGAGCCTTTGCAAATGCCACCCACCCGCACGGGACGGTCATCAATTGTTGTCTCCAAAGCGATCGATTTAGTCACCAAATCTGTAGTAATAATTGCTTGCGCCGCTGCATCTGAACCTGTTTCAGAGGCAGCTTCAACAAGTTGAGGCATCGCTGACACCAAGGCATCCATCCGGATTCGTTGACCAATAACGCCTGTAGAAGCCAGCAATATCGCATCAGCGGGAATTTTCAGCACTTGACCAAGAGCTTCAGCACTGGCTAAGGCATCTCTCCAGCCTTGCTCACCCGTGGCGGCATTCGCTTGACCCGCATTGCAAAGAATCGCACGAGCGCTGCCTCTGGCTTGCAAACGCTGACGGCAATAGTCTACAGGAGCAGCACGAACATGACTTGTTGTAAAGACACCCGCTGCGATCGCGTCTACATCTGACAAAATCAACGCTAAATCTGGAAGCCCCGAAGGTTTCAGACCCGCCGTAATTCCTGCGGCTCGATATCCCCTAGGAGCTGTGACACCACCAGTAATTTCCTGCCAGTCTGACATAGACTCCCTCCTGAAAACCTTGACTCCTGCACGAGAGGCGATTATATCAAGTCTTAGGTGTCAGATAAGTAGCTTATTGACTTTTTATCTGCAAAATATGTGCAAAAAAAAGAGAGCCACTTGCGTAACTCTCCCGGTCATCAGGGTGCATCTACTTCTCATAAGTATAAGGCTTGGGGGTGGGGGGTGTCACCCCCTATTTAGAAATTCTTTTGACCAACTAATTTGGCACAAAAAAAAGAGAGCCACTTGCGTAACTCTCCCGATCATCAGGGTGCATCTACTTCTCATAAGTATAAGGCTTGGGGGTGGGGGGTGTCA
>NZ_JCACKQ010000125.1:57055-183165 GCF_059505465.1 Symplocastrum torsivum
GGGTGTCACCCCCTATTTAGAAATTCTTTTGACCAACTAATTTGGCACAAAAAAAGGAGAGCCACCTAAGCGACTCTCCCGATCATCAGGGTGCATCTACTTATCACAGTATATAGCTAACAGGATGAGGGGGGACACCCCCTGATTTATTTTTTGTGTGAAGTTTGAGATTGAGTTTATCAAGTAAGGGCGAAGCGACCAAAGTAGCAAGAATCAGCCTGCCTCACGGCTTTAGGGAGGGATTCTTCAAAGATTGCTGTACTGGTGTTCTAGCCGTTCAGCTTCTTACTTAGGATTTGGTTTGTCAGTTTAGGGTCAGCCCGCCCACTGGTTTTCTTCATCACTTGCCCAACAAAGAAGCCTTGGAGCTTGGTTTTGCCGTTGCGATACTGCTCTAATTCCTTGGGATTGGCAGCAATAACTTCATCAATGATTGCTTCAAGTTCACCTGTGTCAGAGATTTGAACTAGACCCTTGCGTTCAACGAGTTCTTTAACGGAACCACCCTGAGACAACAGTTCAGGTAGCAGTTCTTTAGCAATTTTGCCGCTAATCGTGCCGTCTTCAATCAGGGTGATCAGTTCTGCCAGGATGAGCGGTGTGAGAGCAATCTCCGTGATTGTGTGCTTCCCTGTATTGAGATAAGCCGCGATGTCTCCCATAACCCAGTTAGCAGTTTGTTTAGGATTCGCCTTAGCCGCGACAGCCGCTTCAAAATACTCAGCTACTAGTCGATCATCCGTTAGCACACGGGCATCATAAGCAGAAAGCCCCAACTCGCTTTCATAACGGTGCCGTTTTTCGGCAGGTAGTTCAGGGAGTTCACTACACCACTGCTCTAACTGTTGTTTTGAAACCTCAATCGGAGGAAGGTCAGGTTCCGGGAAATAGCGATAATCACTAGAGCCTTCCTTAACTCGCATACTAATTGTGCGTTGGCTACCTTCTTCCCAAAGCCGAGTTTCTTGAATAATCCGCTCTCCAGCTTCGACAGCAGCGATTTGCCGCTCAATCTCATATTCGATCGCTTTTTGGATGGCGTTGAAGGAGTTCATATTTTTGATTTCAACCTTCGTGCCAAACTCCTGTTGACCGATAGGACGCACGGAAATATTGACATCGCAGCGTAGAGAGCCTTCCTGCATATTGCCATCACTGACACCGATGTAACGCATAATCCGGCGTAACTCTTGGGCATACTCTGCCGCTTCTTGACCAGAACGCATATCGGGTTCCGAGACAATTTCAATCAGTGGCACACCCGCACGGTTGTAATCGACCAAAGAGTAAGTCGAACCGGAAAGCCCGTCACTTCCTGCGTGAACCAACTTGCCAGCATCTTCCTCCATATGTAAACGAGTGATGCCAATCTTTTTCCGAATTGGATTACCCGCCTCATCAGGGAGTTCAATCTCTAGCCAACCATGCTCAGCAATTGGCAAGTCAAATTGAGAAATCTGATAGTTTTTAGGAAGGTCAGGATAAAAATACTGCTTGCGATCGAACTTGCTGTAGGGTGCAATCTGGCAGTTCAGCGCCAAACCTGCTTTTACGGCGTACTCTAGTACCTTTTGATTGAGTACAGGTAATACTCCCGGCATTCCCAAACAAATTGGATCGATGTTTGTATTCGGGGTAGCACCAAATTCTGTGGAGGAATCAGAAAAAATCTTGGTTTGTGTACTCAGCTGACAATGGGTTTCTAGACCAATGATTGCTTCGTACTGCGTTTTAACCCGTACAGCAGAGGTCATAAGCGTCTTGGATGCTTGTCTTATTGCAACAGATCTCTATTCTATTTTATTAGTGCAAGCCGCTGAGTAGAGCGCCTTAGTCTAAAGTACAGACACTAGTTTAAATAGTTGTCATTCACAAATTATTCACAACTCCTGGTTAACTTAGTAAGTAAGCAGGATTAAGCCTGAGCCGATAGCGTCAAGTTAAAGCCTTATCTGTAAACCGCTAGCCAGTAATCTCGAAACTGTTGACTAGCTTATAACTTAACTAAAACCCAGACCAAAATGGTCTGGGTTTATTATTTGTACTTCCTCATCCCATCTAGCGCAGAATTTGTTCGATCATCCGGTTAGCTTGTGATGCATAGCCGCCGCCAAAGAGATTGAAGTGATTGAGGATGTGGTAGAGGTTATAGAGAGTTTTTCGCTGTTTATAACCATCATCCAAAAGCCAAGCTTCGTTATAACCGCGATAGAAAGCAGCAGGGAAGCCGCCGAAGAGTTCTGTCATTGCAAGATCAACTTCGCGATCGCCTATATAAGTCGCTGGATCTAAAATTACAGGTTCTCCAGACGTAGTAACGGCGGCATTTCCTCCCCACAAATCACCATGTACTAAGGAAGGCTGAGGCTGATGATTCAGCAGTTTGGGAATTGCTGCTATTAATTGCTCTTGCTGAGGAAAATGACCACCACGACGCTGTGCGAGTTGGAATTGATAGCCGATTCGGTACTCAGCAAAGAATTCTATCCAATCCGATGTCCAGTTGTTCAGTTGTGGCGTTGAACCAATCGTATTGTTTTGCTCCCAGCCGAACCCTTTAGCGGTGGGAGGGTTCCAGCGATGCATAGCAGCTAACTGATGCCCCATTTCTTCCCACGTCTGGGAATTATTGCTGCCACCTAGTTCCAGCCACTCCAATACGATGTAGGAAGAATCAGTGGCTATTCCCCAGCAAATCGGTTTTGGCACCCGAATGGCTTGAGTTTCCTGCATTTGCTTTAAACCCAACGCTTCTGCCTCAAACATCTGCACCTGAGAGGCTTGGTTGAGCTTTACGAAGTAGGTGCGAGTGTTGCCGCTAACGCAATAACCCTGATTGATACAGCCTCCACCAACAGATCGGCGGTTGTTGATTTCAAACGCTTCACCTGTGGTTTCGCTGATATGGCTAGCAATTTGTGTCCACATCTTGGAATTTTAGATTTTAGCTAAATGTCGCTCTTCTTAAGCGCCAATTAATTGTTTGGGAAAAACCCTAGCTTGGGGGCTTTCCCCCAAACCCCCTCCTCACTCTCATCTCCGGTGGGGGACAAGCGTCTCCCCCAAACCCCCCGCGCAATCATGGGTGGATTGTGATGAGTTTATAGCATTTCTCTGTTACGCGCGTGTACAGCAGAAAAACCTAACCCCCAACCCCTTCCCTGCAAGGGAAGGGGAGTAAGAATCAAAGCCTCACTCAAGAGTAGGAGAGAGGTCAAAGTGTACCGCATCCAACCGACAACCGCTATATATGAGTCAGTGCCATTCGATTTAAGCTGGCTTGATGGCAACAACACCATAAGCGTTGGGAGAAAGGTACTGCTGTGCAGCTACCTGAAGGTCAACAGCATTCAAAGATTGGATTTTGCTGGGGTAGTTTAAGGCTGGTGCCAAGTCACCTAGCTGCGACTGGTAGTAACCATATAATGTTGTGCGATCGCTTGGTTTTTCATTTCCAAAGATAAAGCGATTCGCGACTTGTGTTCGGATACGGGCAAGTTCTGATTCTGCCACTAATTCTGTCTGAAACTTGCGGATGTGTTGTGCGATCGCATCTTCCACCACAGCTAAATTCTCTTCTGGTAACTGTGCAGAAATATAAAACACTCCCTGATGCCGTTGTGTCATATTGCTCACACCGATGTGAGTAACCAGTTGCCGTTCTTCTCGCAAGTCCCGAACGAGCCGTGACACCCTACCTTGCCCTAAAATCACCGACAGGACATCAAGCGCATAAACCTGCTCTAACTCATTCATTCCTGGAACCCGCCAAACCATCACCAGCCGCGCTTGCTGTAAGGTTTCGTCAACATACTCCCGACGCACAACTTCTGTAAAAGCAGGTTCTGGTGTAAAGGTTTGCGGTAATAAGTTTTTGTCTACTTCCTGAGTGCTAACTGATGTTTGCGTGAACCCATCAGCGACAATCTCAATCAATTCATCAACGGGTAAGTTACCCACAGCAACAGCAGTCATTGAGCGGGGTTGATACCAAGTGCCGTGAAAGTCCCGCATTTGCTGAGCTTTTAGCTGTTCAATCACTGATGCTGGGCCTAATACCTGTCGTCGGTAAGGTAACTGTTCAAACGTTGTCTCAATTGCGCGTCGAAATGTGCGGCGTTGAGGGTTGTCTTCTGAACGGCGAATTTCTTCCAAAACGACCATTCGCTCTCGCTCAAAGGCATCATCAGGAATGCTGGGATTCAACACTACATCCAGTTGCAGAGGGGCAAGTTCAGCAAAATCTTTGGGTGCAGTGGTGATGTAGTAGTGGGTGTAATCCTGACTTGTCGCGGCATTCGTCACCGCACCCCGCTCTTCAATTAACCGCTCAAATTCGCCACTTTGCAGTCGTGGTGTTCCCTTAAAAACCATATGCTCTAAGAAGTGAGCCATGCCGTTGATGTCGTCTGATTCCGCTGCGGAACCAACGTTAATCCAAACATTTAAGTTGACGGCTTCAACAGGCATCTGCTCTGCCACAATTGTTAAACCATTAGGCAGCTTCTTGAGCGTCGGGGCGTTGAGAGGGGGAGTTTTGAGCAGAGTTGAAGTCATTTGTTACACACTTTTTTGCTATTCCCTTTCTATCTTAATGAGGTAGGTCTTTACCCTGTTGGGTTACTATCGCTGGAAATAGAACAGTATGTGTGTACGCTAGCAGCGATAGTGCAAGCACTGCCGCCCAGGCAGATCGCATTCTTCAAATCGTCTGTATCCATTCCAGGAGATTTGCGCCATAAATCTCAATCAAAACCTGCCCCCTAAAGATTTAGCCTATTTCTTCCAGGCTTTTAGCAGCTTAGTAATTGCATCGATTTGGCTTCTGGTAAAGTACGTCAGGGCAAAAATGGCTAGGATGGTGACACCACCATTGACCAAAAGCGTCTGGTAGATATTGGCAGAGGATTCGGTTGAATTGACAGGGACTAGCATTACCTTTTCTGAAGCAGTAGCGGCGAGATTTAGGTTTTGATTCTCTGTGTTGCTCATAGCTTTTGTGATTAGTTAGGTGTTCAGTGGTTTCTGTATCTAAGCTAATCTTGGCTTCTGAAGTTTGGTGTCGAATAAAGTAGAGATATATCTATTAGTTTTAAGAGCTTTTTAACGCTACAAATGAAGTTATTAATTCTTTCGTAAGCAGATAAAAATATTTTAAATTAGCATTTAGCACAATTCTATTTACGCATTTTTACTAATTGGAAATAAAGTTAGTAGATAAAAGTAGAATTAGGTAGAGCTTACTAGATGAGCCATTGGATAACCTAATTCCTCTGCCTAGAATGGGTTTAAAACATTCAATCTAGGTAGGAATTATGACTCTACCAAATTATGAAGATCATGAGGAAGAGTTTCTCAAAGCGATCGCAACTCGCTTTGGTTTCTCTGGTAAGACTTGGTGGGTATTTCTGGAACGCTTTCGCGAAAAAAATACCGATTCTTTAGATAAAGATATCGCGGCGTACCTTGAGGCAGAGTTGATAGAGGGAACCAGCGATGGTGCGAATCCTGCTACTATACTGCGCGATCGCTTAAAGGTGATTTGTGACAAATTTGAGGTTGAGGGGTGCGACTTCCAGGGAGTCACTAAAGGTAGGTGGAAGATTGCGAAGCGGTGGTTGCGGGAAGTCATCTATCCGGAATGGCTAAAACAGTGTCACTTAATCCCCTTAACCTGTGACCAACTTTGGCAGCAACTCTGGGAAACGGCAACGCCTACGGACAAACTGAAGCCAGTTTTGCTGGAACCCGTGTCAGGTTTGGATATGGGAGAGGCGGAAATGACGGAGGAAGACTCTTTCTCTTTTCGCTTAAACAGTAGGATTCGGTTTGAAGTCAATCTGGATAGTGCTGGGTATTTGCTGCTGTTGGAGAAAGGCACGTCCGGGAAAATGTGGTGCTTGTGTCCATCGGGGTTTGCACCGGAACTGAAGCATCTTGGGGGATGGGTGAGTTTACCGCAAGCAAGTTCGCGCCACAAGTATTTTAAATTAACTGGCAGTGCGGGGCAGGAGGAAATCGTGGCGGTGATTACGAAGGACGTGCCAAGGTTGGACTGGTTGCCTAAACCGGGGGAACGGTTGTTGCAATTGCGGGAAGGGCATTTGACGGGTTTATTGGAGTATCTGAATCTAGCCCGTGATTATCAAGTTCTCCGCATGGTGTACAGAGTGACTGCTGCGTAGTTGGCTCACTAAAAAAAGAAGACGATGGAAATGGTTTTTAAGTGGTTGCGAGATTTAGCAGCCCCAGTCAGGAAATTCACAAAAGCAAAAAACTTGAAGCAGCTAAGCAGGAGAGCGGTTCAACTTTATCATGAGGGTCAGTATGGTCAAGCAATAAGTTTGGCTGAGGAAGCCTTGGAATTAGCGCGACAAGTTTGGGGAGAGGAACACCCCAATATAGCAACCAGCCTCAACAATTTAGCAGTACTCTACAAACTCCAGGGACGCTTAGCTGGGGCAGAACCGCTTTATCAAGAAGCTTTGGCGATGAGACAACGCCTGTTCCCAGGTGACCATCCTGATGTGGCAAAAAGCCTCAACAATTTAGCAGTACTCTACGAATCTCAAGGAGGCTTGGATGCCGCCGAACCGTTTATAGAGGAAGCCTTATCGATGACAAAGCGCCTGTTCCCAGGTGACCATCCTGATGTTGCAGATAGCCTTAACAATTTAGCTGGACTTTACGAATCCCAAGGACGCTTAAAAGCTGCCGAACCGCTTATAGAGGAAGCCTTAGCGATGAGGAAACGCCTGTTCCCAGGTGACCATCCTGATGTTGCAGGTAGCCTTAACAATTTAGCTGGACTCTACAAATCCCAAGGACGCTTAAGTGCCGCTACTCCCCTTTTAGAGGAAGTCTTGGCGATGACAAAACGCCTATTTCTGCCTGACCATCCTCATGTCGCACTAAGCCTCAACAATTTAGCATTCCTCTACAAATCCCAGGGACACTTGGATACCGCCGAACCGCTTATAGAGGAAGCTTTGGCGATGAGGAAACGCCTGTTCCCAGGTGACCATCCCGATGTGGCAGGTAGCCTCAGCAATTTAGCAGGACTATACCAATCTCAGGGACGCTTAGTTAAGGCGGAATCCCTTTTAGAGGAAGCTTTGGCAATGACAAAACGCCTATTTCCCCATGACCATCCCCAAGTTGCACTAAGCCTCAACAATTTAGCATTCCTCTACAAATCTCAAGGACGTTTGGATACCGCCCAACCGCTTTATGAGGAAGCCTTGGCGATGAGGAAACGCCTATTCCCAACTGACCATCCTGATGTAGCAACTAGCCTCAACAACTTAGCAGGACTCTACAAATCTCACGGACGCTTGGCTGAGGCAGAACCCCTTTTAGAGGAATCCTTAGCGATGAGTAAACGCCTATTGCCAGGTGACCATCCCAACGTGGCAAAAGGACTCAACAATTTGGCAGGATTACTTGCTGCTACCCATCGCTATTCTGAAGCGCTAGAACGGATGAAAGAGGCAGCAGCCATTGAGAACCGTCTGATTAACCAAGCTTTTGCTGCCAGTTCCGAAAGCGATCGCCTCGCCTATCTCCAACTATTGAGAGCTAATTTTGAGGCATTTCTCTCTCTGGTTTACCAACACCTCCACGACTCTCCTCAAGCCAAACAAGCAGCACTAAATTTAGTGCTACAACGCAAAGCCTTAACTGCCGCCGCCTTAGCTGCACTGAACCAAGCAATCTACAGCGGACGCTACCCCCACCTAACGGAAGAGTTAAAGAAACTGCGAGAATTGAGCGCCCGGATTATCCACTTTACCTTTACTCAACCCCAACCTGATCGCATCCCGCAACTGCAAGCCGAACACAACAAATTGCAACAGCAGCTAGCATCCCAAGTACCAGAAATCCAACTCCAAGAACAACCGATTGACTGCCGCACTGTCGCATTAGAACTACCAAGAGGCAGTACCTTAATCGAGTTTGTCTGCTTTAAAGTCTTTGATTTCCACGCCGCTAGTGGGGAATCAAAATGGCAACCCGCCCATTACCTAGCCTTTATCTTACCCGCAGGGCAGCCAGACCAGGTGCAGATGATTGACTTGGGAGAGGCAGAACCCATCGACCAACTAATTCAGGACTTTCGCCACTATGCATCTGACGGTAATCTCGTAGTGCATTCGCTGGATATGGGAGGAGATGATGATGAACTTGAAGACTTGAGACAGCCTCCCGCAGAGGTTATCCAACTGCGTGAAGCGATATTTAAGCCACTTTGCCCTTACCTACAAAAACACCAGCACCTATTTATTGCTCCCGATGGGAATTTGAACCTACTGCCATTTCAGATTCTCCCCACTGATGAGACGGGCGAACAACTGCTGATGGACGAGTACCGAATCAGTTACCTCAGTGTCGGGCGAGATATTCTGCGTTCTAAAGTTCGGATTGAGCGTTCTGCTTCTCAACCTTTAGTAATTGCTGACCCAGATTTTGACCTGGAAGACCTAACCCCCCCAATCCCCCTTCCCTCGCAGGGAAGGGGGGAGGAAAACTCCTCTCTAGTTATCGACGGAAAGGAGAAGTCTTACTTCCCTCTCCTTGCAGGAGAGGGGTTGGGGGAGAGGTCAAAGTTGGGCGTACTAGGGACACAAGTCGCCGAATTACTGCAAACTTTGGCAGGTTCGGCTTTTAAACGTGCTGAAGGAACTCGCTTTTTGGGTGAAGGGGTTGCCAAGCTGTTGGGGGTATCGCCTTATTTGGATAAGGAAGCGTTAGCGTCTCGTTTGACTGGTTGTGAGTCTCCTGAAATCCTGCTGATTGCGACTCATGGCTTATTCTCTAGAGAAGTACAACTGCAAGACTATTGGAAATTAACCCTGGCGCTGCTGACTTGCCCCGATGCACAGGAAGCGGAACTCTTGCAGAAGAACCGGAAGCTGCTGGATAAGACATTGTTGGAGGAGATGGAAAGGGTAGCAGCGATACTTGCAGAACGCGGAATTCAGAATGATGCTGACTGGTTGAGAAATTTCGCCCCGCAAGTCGTAGCAATCATTGACAAATCCACCCAGCAAACCCCAATCCAAAACTCCCCTAACTCTCCTGATCAAGGGGGGAACTCCAAAATCCCACATCCAGAAGACCCGATGTTACGTTCAGCCCTTGCCTTCGCTGGCGCTAACGCTTGGCTACAGGGTAAAACTCTCCCAAACGAAGAAGGCAAAGGCTTAGTCTTCGCCCAAGACGTAGCCGCACTCGACCTCTGGGCAACTGAACTCGCCGTCCTCTCTGCCTGCAATACCGCAATAGGCGACATCAAAATTGGCGAGGGCGTCTTTGGATTGCGTCGCGCCTTTGCCGTCGCCGGAGCAAAAACCCTGGTGATGAGCTTGTGGTCAGTCCCAGACCGAGCAACTGCCCTACTGATGCAGCACTTTTTTACCAACCTGCACCAAGGTTTAGGTCGTGCCGATGCCTTACAAGATGCCCAGAATTACATCCGCACTATCACCGTCAAAGAATTGCAGCAATCTTCCCTCGGTCTTGTCGTGCTGGAAGAATTACAAAGACATTTACCACAAGATTATCAATTTTGTCAAGACAATAGACCCCTTGAGCATCCCTATTTCTGGGGAGCCTGGGTTTGTCAAGGCGATACTACAGCAATGGTAAAGTCACAGGGATTGAACTGAATTAGGCGATCGCCAATCAGCACAAAAAGCGATCGCCACCTGATAAAAAGGGGAATAACAAAAAAGGCGGCACCCGGATTTGAACCGGGGGTGGAGATTTTGCAGACCTCTGCCTTACCACTTGGCTATGCCGCCGTAAGTTCAGTTTACTACTATACCAAAAAAGGCGACAAACAACTAAGCAGGAATTACGCACTGCCACACACGGTAGGGGCGCACCTTAGAGCGCCCCTACGACAGAATCAGCCTTTCATCAAGAAACTGCGTAAGTTCTACTAAGGATGAGTGCTGCCATCAGGCAT
Organism: Symplocastrum torsivum; assembly: GCF_059505465.1. Classification (NCBI taxonomy): domain Bacteria; kingdom Bacillati; phylum Cyanobacteriota; class Cyanophyceae; order Oscillatoriales; family Microcoleaceae; genus Symplocastrum; species Symplocastrum torsivum. The sequence goes on from NZ_JCACKQ010000125.1 coordinate 67,026, forward strand.
AATTGCATTGTTGAAATTGACACCTTCTTGCTTGGCACGCATGATGTCTATCTTCGCACCCTCTAACTCAGCCTCAGCCAAGTTCGTCTGATTGAGCTTCGCATTGCTCAAATTAGCATCTTTCAAATTTGTCTTGCTTAGGTTTGCAGTTTCCAACTCCGCACCCGTCAAATCGGCACCCGTCAAATCTGCCTCAGTTAAGTTCGCATTTTTCAGTTCCGCACCGCTTAGCTTGGCGTTCTTTAAATCAGCACGGCTGAAGTTGGCACTTTCTAGATTGACTCCGCTCAAATCTGCACCAGCCAAATTTGCACCCGTACAATCTGCATTCCTGAAATCCATACCACGCAAGTTTTCTCCCTCAAGTTTTAGTCCTTCGCACTTGACGGTAAGTCCCTGCAATTTGGTATCACTCACCTGGGTTTCAGTGGGAAGCGGCTCTACCGTTTCTACTTGAGCTTTTTCTCCTGCATTCGTCAGTGCAGTTTTGACAAGGAAATACATACCTCCGAAGGCAACTAAGGCTGTTGCAAGACCAGCTAGCAAGATTTTAGTTCGTTTATTCGGATGTGTTGGTACAGGTTGCTGAGCTGGCACCTGCTGTAACTGCATTTGATCAATCGCTTGTTGAATAAACTCTGGCGGAATTTTTGCCTCTGATCCAGCATCCATTAGCTCTTTTACGGAATAGCTCTGGTTGTGCTGAGCATATAGCTGAGCAGCAAGGGTAAAAACCTCCTGAGTTTTGTCTTCAGGAATACGATATTCTGGGCGGTTCATAGTGCATTCGGGGGTGAAGACAAAGGACAATTCAAAGACTATATTTGCGATCTTATTCCTCTATTCAGCTAGCGTCAGCAGCAAGCAGCTAAAGATTTAACTCAAGGGTATCTAATAATCGAGAGTGTTAGTCTGGGAAAAACGTTAATTACTCAGACTTCATCATTTTTTCAAAAATAGTTTTTGTATTTGAAGACTTACTCAAGCTTTTGCCGATTTAGCTATTAGCAGCGGCTCTTGTGCTAAAAACAGCATTATCTGTGTTTACAAGATAATCTGGCTACAAAAATGTCTAGCGAAATTATTATTTTTAACCAATTCTTGAACCAGCCAGAATCAAGAGATTGATACTCTTCAAGATGCATACTCAAGCTGTGTATATATGCTGCGATCGCTCTTTTGCTGAACTAATCCTTCACGAAAGTTTTTGTAGCTACTTTGAAGCCAGTAATACACCAAGCCTTACAAATAATTTACCCTAGCTTTCGCTTGTGTTTTAATACATTCAAATATCAGCTCCTAAAGGAGAAGCTTCTGCCCTCTGCCTTCTGCCTTCTGCTTTTTGCTATAAATCAAAGAATTGGATGGACTAATACCAAGTTATGGATGACTCCTCAGCAGTTGGCTACCTCTATATCTAATCTACGTCCGCTTCTCTCGTGTCCATCCACGATAAACCCACACCTGGATAATAGGTGCCAAGGATTTGTTGGTAGTCATAGCCCTGCTGAGCCAATTTTAGGGCACCCGTTTGACTCATCCCCCTACCACCAAAAACATTAGTCACAATTTCATCAGAGGCAGCGTACATTGATTCCACCACTCCCCCTTTGTGGCTCAGGAAAACTCCAGCCGTTTCTTGAACAGCTTGCTGTGTAGTGTTCCATTCTGCACTGATGCCTTTGTAAACTTGCCAGCGCTGAGTGTTTCCTAGATCGTACAGAGCGTTAGCAGGTCGCAAGTAATGAACTAAGGCATAGGATCGAGCGGCAATGGCTTGAGCTTTTAGAGCTGCCATCGGCCAACTTGGAGAGACTTCAGCGCCTACTACACTAACAAGATAATTCTCAAGGTCAACATAGTTAACCGCTAGTAGGGTATTACCTTTAGAAACCAGAAGTAAATCACCTCGATACCAGCGATCGCCTACAAATACATACCCTCCTTTCGTAGGCTTAATCCAAACACCTCCTGGAGTCTGCCACTGACCAACACGGATATTTGCTCCCTCTGGGCTGACATTTGTCCCATCGTTTGCGGCTAGCTTGCCCAGAACTTTACCACGAGCATCAATCACCTCGCCTGGTGTTGAGGTGCCAACGACTAGGGCGCTATCTCCATTCGCAACAGCAACTCGTAGCTCTAGCAATGGGGCATTTTTAGCTGCCTGGGCAGCTTGAGCTTCGGCTGTAGTAGAACCTTGAGATTTAGGTTTTTGCTTATTACTTGTTTGGGAAGGCTTTGAATCTTGGGATTTGGCTTTGGATTTTTGTGGCTGTGATGTAGAGGTTTTTGTAGGAGAAGATTTGGATGGAGCTTTATCAGTTTTGGCAACCGCCGATTTAGAGGCGGTTGTATTTGTAGTAGTATTACTTTTTGGCGACAAAGAGAGGCTTTGGCTAACTAGACGTTGATGCCAATCCCGTTCGGCTAAGACATCAGCTTGGGATGGCCCAGGGGAAGACGCTAAGTTAGGGGAAGGTTGCTGCGGCGATGCTAGCGACGGCTGAGGTCGTTGTGCCAAGGATTTTGCTAACACAATAGGCACAACCAAGGCGGCTGAAAACAAAAAAAATGTCCACAACACTGAGCGGTTAAAAACTGGGTGCTTGTCAGGCGAACGAAACATGCATCCTCACTCCTACTTTTATCTCTCATAGCCTACAACAAGCAAGTCTAATTGCCAAAAACCAAGTATGGTTAAATTGATAGGTGTCTTGAAAGTCGGGAATGGGGAATAGGGTAATTCAGCTTTCATTCAATGTTCATGTGCGTAGCTCAATGTGAGCCTAATCATTCAGCCCCATTGCTGTTGCGACGGCTGAGATTGTCGGCTCAATTCCTTGCTTGAATTGGTTATTACTGTGTTGAATTGCTGTATCTGGGTCTTTTAAACCATTACCAGTTAATACACACACTACTGTAGCGCCTGTGGGTACTTGGTCTTTGACTTTCAACAAGCCAGCAACTGAGGCAGCACTGGCGGGTTCACAAAAAATTCCTTCTTCAGATGCCAGCAATCGATAGGCTTCAAGAATCTCAGCATCGGTGACGCTGTTAAATTTTCCTTGACTTGCCTGTTGAACAGCGATCGCTTTTTCCCAACTCGCGGGGTTCCCAATCCGAATTGCTGTCGCTATCGTTTCGGGATGAGTCACAACTTCGCCAGTAACCAGGGGAGATGCCCCGGCTGCTTGAAATCCCATCATCACGGGTAAGCGATCGCATTTCCTATCCTGATGGTACTGGCAAAATCCCATCCAGTAGGCTGTAATATTCCCAGCATTCCCTACCGGGATACACAGCCAATCGGGGGCATCACCTAAGCTATCCACCAATTCAAACGCTGCTGTCTTCTGACCTTCTAGCCGATAGGGATTAACCGAGTTAACTAGGGTAACGGGATAGTTTGATGCCATCTCCCGAACAATTTCTAACGCTTGGTCAAAGTTGCCTTGAATTGCTAAGACTTCTGCCCCATAAAGTAACGCTTGCGCCAACTTACCCAGCGCTACATAACCCTCAGGAATTAGCACAAAGGCTCGCATTCCACCCCGACGTGCATAGGCAGCAGCAGAGGCAGAGGTGTTACCCGTGCTAGCACATATCACCGCTTTTGCTCCTGCTTCCTTGGCTTTGGAAATTGCCATCGTCATCCCCCGGTCTTTAAAGCTACCCGTAGGATTAAGCCCGTCGTATTTCACCAGTACTCTTACTCCCTTACCAATCCTTTTTGCGATCGCTGGGGCGGGAATTAAGGGCGTATTGCCCTCTAGGAGCGTGATGACGGGAGTTGAGTCACTTACTGGTAAATACGAGCGGTATGCCTCAATTAAACCTGGCCAGTTGAGATGTCCAGAGGCAGCATTTCCGGTAGCCGATAGGTGGGCAGTAGACAAGCTTGAAGCCACAATTGGTTAGTTATTGGTTATTGGTCGTTAGTTGTTAGTTGTTAGAAGTAGTTTTTTCATCACTAACAACTAACAACTAACAGCAATCAACTCTTAGTTTACCGTGAGTGGTTCGGTGTCGCTGAAGAGGTTTGGGGCTTGTCGATCCGCCGCTTGATGATTTTGGGTCGTTCCACGGGTGGCTCGAAATCGGGGGCCATCCAAGCAGGCTGAGTTTGGTCGTAGACCATTTGCAGGGCGGCGGCAGCGATCGCATGTGGATCGTATTCCTCACTCATATCCCGCACTACGGGTAGGAAGGATGCCATGCGTTCACCGGATAGTGCCTCACGCAACTGTTCTTGCAGTTTCTCTAAGCGCCGTGACTCAATTTGCGATCGCGTTGGGATTGGTGACACGTTCAGCGTTTGCCGCACTTTTCGCTCAATCAAGTTCAGCTTACGCCGCTCAAACGAACTAATCAGAGAAATTGCGATTCCTGTCTTTCCAGCACGTCCCGTCCGACCAATGCGGTGAATGTAGCTTTCCACCTGATCGGGGAGGTCGTAATTAATCACATGGGTAAGATGATCAACATCTAAGCCCCGTGCCGCAATATCAGTTGCCACAACCCAACGGACTTGACCTGCCCGGAAGCGGGACAACAAGCGCTCTCGCTGAGATTGGCTCAAATCGCCGTGGTACTCATCTACACTGTGACCAGCGGATTGTAATTGACTGGTCAGTTCAGCCGCTGCCCGTCGTGTCCGCACAAAAATCAAGGCGGCTTCCGGGTCTTCCAGTTCTAGAATCGGCTGGAGGGCTTTTGCCTTCGTCCAGCCACGGGGAACGATGTAAACTCGCTGCTCAATCCGTGATGGGGTTGCTTTGGGTTGCTCAACGGTCACTGTCGCTGGCGATTTCAGGAACTTGTTGACCAACTCTCGGATTGGACGTGGCATGGTTGCCGAGAAACAAGCGGTCTGACGCTCAACAGGTGCTTGCTTGAGGATTTTCTTGACATCATCAATGAAGCCCATGCTCAGCATTTCATCTGCTTCATCGAGTACAACCCAGCTAACGTTATCGAGCTTGAGGTCACGCCGATCAAGCAAATCAATCACTCGTCCAGGTGTACCGACAACAATTTGTGCGCCGCGTTGTAGGCTGCGGACTTGGCGCTCCATTGATTGACCACCGCAGACGGTGACGATTGATAGACGGCGATTACTGCTGAAAGTGCGAATTGCCTCAGCGACTTGAGACGCCAATTCTCGTGTCGGGGTCAAAATTAAAGCTTGTACTGCTCGGTTTTCAGTGTCGATTCGCTCTAGCATCGGCAGTGAAAACGCGGCTGTTTTCCCAGTGCCAGTTTGAGATTGTCCAACGACATCACGTCCAGCGAGTAGTTGGGGAATCGCTTGGATTTGAATTGTTGTGGGTGTCGTGAAGCCTAGTGTTTCCAGTTGAATGACGGCAGCTTCGGACAGGCCCAGGCTTTGAAAGGAAAGGGTCATAGTTTAGTTGTTCGTTGTTAGTTTTCAGTTTTTTCGAGGTCAGTTATCTGTTTTCAGCTGTCAGTTGTCAGTTGAGAACATTCAACAGACTACGGACAACAAACAAGGAACTAGGCTTAACGGACAACTGACAATTTTGTGTTAGGGACTACAGAACCATACAGGTCATAGATGTCGGCATCAGTAATTTCCACTCCCACAATTGTCCCTAAAGGAGCGTCGCCTTGTACATAGACCAATCCATCTACTTCAGGGGCAAACCGAGCAGATCGACCAATCAATTCGCCTGTTGAGGGATTTTCTTGCTCAATCAGGACATCCACAACCTTGCCTAGGTCACCTTGATTTTTTTTCAGTGAAATGGGCTGTTGATCTGCCATAAGGCCATCTCGACGAGCGTCCATTACGTCTTGCGGCAGTTGGTTTGGCAAGCTGTAAGCGGGTGTTCCTTCTTCTGGAGAAAAGGTAAAAACACCAGCATGATCAAATTCATGGCGTTGGACAAATTGCAGCAGGTGTTCAAAATGCTGATCTGTCTCGCCAGGAAAGCCAACGATGAAGGTTGTGCGTAGCACCGCATCGGGGAGCGCTATTTTGATTCGCTCTATCACCGCGTCATTGACATGCCCCTGCCAGGGGCGGTTCATGGCGCGGAGGATTTCCGGATGGGAGTGCTGTAGGGGCAAATCCAGGTAAGGAAGAACATTGGGTGTTTCCTGAATCGCTTGAATAACATCTGGGGTTAAGCCAGTCGGATAGGCGTAGTGCATCCGAATCCAGGGGATGTCTACTTTACCTAAAGCTCGTAAGAGTTCTGCTAACTTGGGTTTGCCATAAAGGTCTAAACCATAGTTAGTAGTAATTTGGGAAATTAAGATTAATTCCTGAACGCCTTGGGCTGCCAATTGTTCGGCTTCCGCGACGATGGATTCAATTGTCCGCGATCGCTGATTTCCCCGGAGATGGGGAATAATGCAGAACGCACAGCGATAATCACACCCTTCTGCTACTCGTAAATAAGCTACGCCCTCCGAGGTGGTTCGGTAGCGCGGCATTGTCTCATCTGCTATGTAAGTTGGGTTAGCCGAAATCTGCTTAACACGCTTACCCGTTTCTACCCGTTGAAGTACATCAACGATTTTGTTGTAGTCGCCGGTTCCCACCACGGCAACTGCTTCTGGCAACTCATCCAAGAGTTGTTCCTGGAAGTGTTGTGCCATGCAGCCAGTGATGACAATTTTTTTATCAGCTTCTGCTAGTTCTACTAGTGTACGGACAGATTCTGTACGAGCTGCTTCAATGAAACTACAAGTGTTTACAATAACGTAGTCAGCTAGTTCTTCATTCGTATCTACATTATAGCCTGCCTGTACCAGCAGACCCAACATATGTTCAGTATCAATGCGATTTTTTTCGCAGCCCAAGTGAGAGATGGCAATGGTTGGCTTGTTGCCCATGCGGTTATTCGTTGACGACTCATTGAGTGGGGAGCGCTCTAAGAACTAGAGTAAGCATTTTATATTATTAAGCTTTTGGGTTCACCCACACTCCACCAGTCCGGATGTTCCTTATCCTTTCACAAACCCCTGTCTTTATTGTAGATAAAATTTTATTGAGAGATCCAACAGACTTAGACTATTTATGCCATGACCAACCTGACCCCTTAGGGGAGAACATTATAGGTAGGCACAAAGTAGCCGGTGTTTTCAGGTAGATAAGTGAACTTACATCAAATTTTCAAGACACCGAATCCGATTATTGGCGTGGTTCATCTGCTGCCGCTCCCCACATCTCCCCGTTGGGGAGGGAGCCTGAAGGCAGTGATCAACCGGGCAGAGCAAGAAGTAACGGCATTGGCTTCTGGAGGAGTCGATGGCGTAATCGTTGAGAATTTTTTTGACGCACCGTTTACGAAGAATCAGGTCGATCCAGCGGTTGTCAGTGCGATGACGTTGATTGTCCAGCGACTGATGAATTTAGTAACGCTGCCAGTGGGGATCAATGTTTTACGCAATGATGCCCAAAGTGCTTTAGCGATCGCAACCTGCGTCCACGCCCAGTTTATTCGCGTCAATGTCCTCACGGGGATCATGGCAACTGACCAAGGGCTAATTGAGGGACAGGCACATCAGTTACTTCGCTATCGGCGGGAACTCGGCAGTGATGTCAAAATTTTCGCCGATGTTCTCGTGAAGCACGCACGACCCCTAGGCTCCCCTAATCTCACTACGGCGGTGCAAGAAACCATTGAACGCGGCTTAGCCGATGGCGTTATTCTCTCTGGCTGGGCGACAGGTAGCCCTCCTAGCTTAGAAGACTTAGAGCTAGCCTCTGCCGCTGCTAACGGAACACCAGTATTCATTGGTAGTGGGGCAAGCTGGGAGAACATTCCCACCCTGATGCAGGCAGCAGACGGGGTAATTGTATCGAGTTCCCTAAAGCGACGTGGAAAAATCGAGCAACCCATCGACCCAATTCGCGTCAGTCAATTTGTAGAAGCGGTGCGACGGAGTGTTTCTGATCAAGCCGAACCGAAACCCATTTCTTCACTCAAGCTACATTCTTAAGTAAATTAAGCGATGAGCTACGAACAACTAACCACCAACAACTAACCACTAACCACTAACAACTGATTATGAGTCGCCGACGTTCTGCTCCCTGGATTCATCGCTGGTCTCGTCAGCTAATCGGTGCGATCGCTGCCGTAGGTGCCCTATTAACGGCTTATCTAACAATCGTTAAACTCACAGGTGGCACAGCCGCTTGTACCGCTAGTGCGGCGGCATCGGGTGCTTCCGGCTGCAATGATGTTCTTTCTAGTCCCTATGCCACGGTTTTCGGTTTGCCTCTAGCATTGTTTGGCTTCCTGGCATACGCCAGTATGGCAACATTTGCCCTAGCTCCACTGGCAGTGAACGTACAGCAACAGAAAGAACTCCGCTCAAAATTAGAGGATTGGACTTGGCTGCTGCTTTTTGCTGGTGCCACAGCAATGACTATTTTCAGTGGCTACCTAATGTATCTGCTTGCCTTTCAGATCAAAACTGTATGTCTGTACTGCATCGGTTCGGCTTTATTCTCCCTCAGCATGTTAGTGCTGACTTTTATTGGTCGGAGTTGGGAGGATGCTGGTCAATTGTTCTTCGTCGGTATTATTGTTGGGATGGTGACGTTGATTAGCGCCTTAGGTGTCTACGCTAACGTTGGTAAACCGATAGCAACGGCAGCGGAGGGGGCTACTCCAATCCCGATTACCGCTTTGAATGAAACACCCCGACCCGAAATTGGCGGATGGGAAATTACAACGACCTCTGGTGAAGCTGAAATTGCTCTGGCGCGTCATCTGAAACAAGTTGGTGCTAAGGCATTTTTTGCCTACTGGTGTCCGCACTGCTATGAGCAGAAGCAGCTATTTGGGAAAGAGGCACTCAGTGAGCTTAATGCCATTGAATGCGCGGCTGATGGCAAAAACGGGCAACCACAAGTTTGTGCAGAGGCTGGAGTGAAAGGCTTTCCCAGTTGGCAAATTAATGGTGAATTGACTTCTGGGACCAAAACTCTGGAAGAACTTGCTGATTTGACGGGTTATCAAGGACTACGCAACTTCAAGTACACGCTGCCAACCCGTTAACCTTAGCCCAAAGTATAGCAATCAGCAGTCAGCTTTCAGCGGTCAGCTTTGGGTCAAATCAGCTCTAGCTGGGGAACGCTCTTCTCCCGTTAATGACCTAACATTTGTGGCTACTGCCATACCGTAAAAAGCTATACTCGACGCCCATCTTCTAGGCGAGGAAACCAAGGAGGTGCCTAGGAAAGATATTGTTGATGTTGTGATCCGAGCATGGGTCATTAGAAGAGTTACCAATTGATTGAAAAAGTATAGGGGTGAACAATTATTTGATTTGCCCCTATTTGACTATTCAGCTAATTTTTGAGAATTTCTCTACCTGAATAATTACTAGGGCAACGAAACATAACTTATATTCGTTGTCTCACCTCAGTGAGATCTTTTATTTCAGAGACATTGGCAAAAACCGTGCTAAGACCGAAAGAGCAATCTTCACCTCTAAACAGAGTGATCAAGACCAGTTGTGCTATCTGCTGACATGATCAGGTTCTTGAAGAGAAAATATAAGAATATCAAATCAAACTGAGTAGGATGATTTGTTGAACTGCAATCTTGGGATAGTCCTGTAATCAGGCAGATGTTAAAAGCAAGTTTATGGAACCGCTTAAAGCAGTGGTCACAGAAAGATCATAGGTTATTGATAACCTCTGCTGGGGTCACTGCTGCTGTCATTGTCCTCCGCTTGACTAGTATCCTACAAGCCTCGGAGTTTGCCGCCTTAGACCAACTATTTCACCTGCGTCCTCCAGAACGGATTGATGATCGCATTGTCATTGTTGAGATTAACGAGGCAGATCTACAACAGGTAGGACAATGGCCGATTCCTGATCAGGTCATGGCTCAGTTGCTGCAAAAATTAAATAGCTATCAGCCACGCGCTATTGGTCTGGATATCTATCGTGATTTACCAGTTGAACTGGGTCGAGCGGAATTTATCAAAGCGTTTAAAACAATTCCCAATTTAATCGGGATTGAGAAGTTCCAAGACAGCATGAGTCCCGGCGTTCCACCTCCGCCAGTGTCAAATCAACGTAAGCAGGTTGGTTTCAATAATGTTGTAGTTGACCCTGATGGTAAGGTGCGTCGCAGTTTGCTCTATTGGCATATAAAGGGCGAAGATCGTAAAAGTTTTGCCCTTCAGTTGGCTTCAATTTATCTGAAGGCGCAAGGAATTACTCCGCAACCAGCGGAGATTAATCCTAACTATTTGCAATTGGGTCAGAGTGTGTTTCGCCCATTTATGTCTAATGACGGTGGTTATGTGCGGGCAAATGCTAGAGGGTATCAAGTTTTAGCTAATTTCCGTCGTCCTGGTAGTTTCCGCACGGTGTCAATGGTCGATGTCTTGACAGACCGAGTGCCACCGAGTTTGATGCGATCGCGTATTATCCTGATTGGTTCAACAGCACCAAGTCTCCAAGATTTTTTCTACACGCCTTATAGCAGTAGTCTGATTAAGGAAGTTCAGCCGATTTCTGGTGTTGAAGTTCACGCTAGTTTTGTCAGTCAAATCCTGAGTGCAACACTTGATGGACGTCCCTTGATCAGAGTTTTGGGAACTCCCGTCGAATGGTTGTGGATTTTCGCGTGGACGAGTTTAGGTGCTAGTCTGATCTGGAAATTGCGATCGCCTCGACGTGCCTCTTTTGGTCTTCTTCTTGCAGGTGCGACTTTGGCAGGCGGCTGTTATCTAGCGTTTTTAGCGGGTTGGTGGGTGCCGCTTGTCCCTCCACTCTTAGGCTTAGTCGGGTCGGCGGCTGTTGTTACTAGCCATCTTGCCCACCTCAAGGAAGAATTAAAACGCTCTAAAGAATTTTTGCAGACAGTCATCAACAACATCCCTGACCCTGTTTTTGTTAAAGACAAAGACCATCGCTGGATTATTTTGAACCAAGCGTATTGTAAATTTATTGGCTATCCGCTTGAGACATTAATGGAAAAGTCAGACTATGACATTCTTCCTAAACACGAAGCAGAGATATTTTGGAATCAAGATGAACTAGTCTTCCAAACAGGCGAACCCCAAGAAAATGAAGCAGAATTTACAGATTCTTTTGGAACCACTCATTTAATTTCTACAAAGAAATCTCTCCATAAAGATGCGGCTGGTAATCTGTTTTTAGTGGGTGTAATCCGAGATATTACAAAGAGTAAGCGAACAGAACAAGAGTTGAGACAAGCTGCCGCAGAACTAACTCGCTCTAATGTTGAACTCAAACTTTCAGAAGATAGATTGCGTTATCTGGCATATCATGACGCTCTCACAGGGCTTGGAAATCGTAAACGATTCTACGAATGCTTGAGCCAAACATTGGATTGGGCGCGTAGTAATAATAACCAGCTAGTAGCACTGATGTTCCTTGATTTAGATGGCTTTAAGCAGGTTAATGATACCCTAGGGCATGATACTGGTGACCAGTTGCTAAAAGTAGTTGCTCAGCGCCTTATTGGTAGCTTACGCAGTAGTGATGTGGTTTCACGATTGGGTGGTGATGAGTTTACGGTAATTGTGCCGGGAATTCCTCAAGCAGACTATGCTGCTACTGTTGCAGAAAAGATTTTAGAAAGTTTGTCTCAAGTTTTTGTACTGGAAGGGCACAATGTTTTTGTGACTGTCAGTATTGGGATTAGTATCTTTCCCCATGATGGTCAGGGAGAAGAACTCTTGATTAAGAACGCCGATATGGCAATGTATCGTGCTAAGCAACTAGGTCGGAATCAACATCAATTCTCTAATTCGCTTTAGATGAAGCTAGCGTTCAGTTGTCTTGCTCAGTAGGAGTAGTAAGATCAGGTGTTCTTTTTGCGATCTGCGCTGACGCTCGAACTCTCGCTAATGCTAGCCTGCGGCAACGCCAAGGGCGAACGCAAACGCAGCAGCGCTTCGCTATCGCACTCGCCATGAGCGCTTGTCCTTACTGCTTTTCTCAAGAATCATGCATTCTTGCAAGTCTACTACGTTTGACCGCAACTTGGAATAAGCTAATTCCTAACCTCAACTCTTAATTTATGAATTCAGTTTGGCAACAGTTTACTCTGTCGAATTTACATCTGTATCAGTGGCGAGGCGCTAGCTATTTGTATCGGCTGGTGGGACTGCTGCAATCGTGGCATCGGGACAGTTTGCTGATGCAGTACTCTGAGCCGATAGGGGCGTTGTTGGTCGCTTTGGTGTTGGCTTTGGCTCCGTTTGTACCCAATGCTTTGATCGGCGTTCTATTGATTGCAGGAGCAGCGTTTTGGGTGTTGCTGACTTTATCGGATGAAACAGTCTACCCTAAAGGGTTGCCATTGAAGGTAACGCCAATTCATCTACTGGCGTTGCTGTACTGGAGTATTGCGGTAGTGGCAACTGCCCTTTCTCCGGTGAAGATGGCAGCGGCTACGGGGTTGGTGAAGTTAACGCTTTATCTACTGCTATTTGCCCTGATGGCACGGGTGTTGAGAACGCCCCGCATCCGTTCCGGGATTATTACCCTATTCCTCCATGTATCACTAATAGTCAGTGTTTACGGGGTACGGCAGTCATTTTTTGGGGCAAAGGCACTGGCAACCTGGGTTGATCCAGAGTCTCCCTTATCTAAATCGACACGAGTTTATAGCTACTTGGGAAACCCCAACTTACTTGCCTCCTATTTGTTGCCTGCGATCGCGTTATCAATAGTTGCGGTGTTTGCTTGGCGAGGTTGGGTTCCCAAGGCATTGGCACTGACAATGGTGGTGGTCAATTCCTACTGCTTGTTTCGCACGGGTAGCTTGGGCGGCTGGATCGGCTTTGGGGTTCTTTTTGTCACATTGATAATATTACTCTGGTACTGGTGGATCAATTATTTACCTCCCTTCTGGCGCACTTGGTTATTGCCAATTGTGTTCGGGAGTATGGTTGGGTTATTACTCGTAGCCATCCAGCTAGATGAGTCGATACGCCTTCGCGTCTTGCGGCTATTTGTTGGTCGAGGAGATAGTAGTAATAACTTCCGGATGAATGTTTGGGCATCGGTGGTGGAGATGATTCGCGATCGCCCTATTCTCGGTATTGGACCTGGTAACAATGCCTTTAACAAAGTCTATCCCCAGTATATGCGTCCCCGCTTTAGTGCCTTGAGTGCCTATTCCATCTTCTTAGAGGTGCTTGTAGAAACGGGCTTTATTGGCTTTGCCTGTTTCCTGTGGCTGCTTGTTGTGACGTTCAATCAGGGAGTCCAGCAATTGCGTCGTATGCGGGCACTGGCTAATCCGGATGGCTTTTGGCTGATTGGTGCGATCGCTGCTATGACTGGGATTCTATCCCACGGTTTTGTGGATACTGTCTGGTACCGACCCGAAATCAATACTCTCTGGTGGTTAATGGTCGCAATTATTGCTAGTTATTACAGCGTTCAACCTTCAGCGAACAATGGTCAGGTGTTTGACTCCTATGTTCCTGCAACGCAGGCGGATAATGAGTTGAATTGACTGTAAGTAAGTTCCCAACCTGGTATAGCAGTCGCCCAGGAAATTAGGACTTGCGCTAAATACTGAAACCAAGACCCGTCAATATGCATCCCTTCTGCCTTTGCTATAGCTGACAGCTACTCACGCTTCATTGCCCGCGCCATATCTCGCTTATCCTGACGCGCCTTGAGGGTTTCGCGCTTGTCATGAAGCTTCTTACCTTTACCCAAACCTAGGCTGATTTTCACGAAGCCTCGTTTTAGGTACATCTTCAATGGCACAAGCGTTAAACCCTCTTGTTCCACCTTACCGATGAGCTTGCGGATTTCCTTTCGGTGCAGCAGTAGTCGGCGGTTGCGAAGGGGTTCATGATTAAAATAAGTGCTGCTGCTTTGATACGGAGAGATATGTACATTCAGCAGCCATGCTTCACCATCACGAATCAAGGCAAACCCATCTCGCAGGTTTACCCTGCCCTCCCGAATTGACTTAACCTCTGTGCCCTTTAGCTCAATCCCCGCCTCATAAGTCTCTAAAATTTCATATCGGAAACGGGCTTGCCGATTATCACTAACAATTTTGTAACTATCATCTTTATCACTCATATCAACAATCTTTACGTCTGATTCAGGGACTAGTGATTATAGAAGCATTTCACAGGGCGACGCTTGGGGTGTTACAACCTGTCACACCCTTACCTTTTTGAGGCACTACTCATCAGTTTATCTGCTGTACCCTCCCCTCTTGTTCCCCATGAGCAGGCGACGGGAAAAAGACAGTTACAATTCTTCGGTACTTGAGAGCGACGTTTACTGACTTCGTTGGTGGATTGTAAAGTTTTACAACAAATTTGACATTTACCCTAAAAACGGTAACAATAGATACAGAAAAGAAAAAACGTTCATCTCACTGTATTCGGTAGTTAAGCAAGTCACCAGGAATGACAGCGGGACGGAAGTAAGGAGAGATCCTGAAGGAACGCGCCTCATCAAACTTACGTTACATAACGAGGCGAATACTATGAAACTCTCTTATCGCGGTGTTAGCTACGACTACAACCCCTCCGAAGTTGAAACCACTGAAGGTCAAATTGGCGGTAAATATCGGGGCTTGGACTGGAGATTCCGCAATTTGAAAAAGCCACCTGTGCTGCAACCCACAGTTAACCTCAAGTACCGTGGCGTTTCTTATCACACTGGCGGCAATACAACGACAAATACTGTTGAGCCAACCAAGACTCCTGTTTTGTCTACTCAAGATAAAGCTCGTTCACTAATGCTGAATCACCAACGGACGCACCAAAATCGTCAGCAAGCGATGTTGCATCGTTCTGCCGAGGAAATTGGGTTGGCAACTTACAACGGCTAGTACTGAAATCGAAGCTGGGGTAAAAGTCTATCTAATCCCAGAAGCAACGACATAGTTTAATTGATGAAAACGCCCCTGCGGGGGTATTTTTTTATGCTGTTGCATATTAATGAACGTTTTTCTCCTCTTAGCTTGAACGTGCTAACCTATCCCGTTGATGCTGCATAAACCAGTCGAATAGTGCTGGATTATTGTAGGTCTGTGTCCACGAGTCGTGGTCGGCTTCTGGGTACACCGTAAACTTCACATTGCCGCCGCAAGCTTTCAGTGCCTCGACCATCTCTTGTGACGCACTGATGGGAACGATGCGATCGCGTGCGCCGTGAAGTGACCATACTGGAAGATCTTTTAGATTACAGGTATCACCCCATCTTTGAGGTTCTAACCATGATTGCCTCCCCCCAATCCCGGACATGAAAGTGCGAATTGAAGCTCTCAATCGATTTTACTATCCTGATGTCCTAGTTTCCTGTGACGATCGCGATCGCAAATCTTCAGTTCCAGTACCAGAATGATCGCTTCAGCTTTACCCAAATCAACCTTACAATCGAGTAAGGATGCTATGTAAGGAATTCCACTATGTCCATTGCAACAGTCACAACTAAGGGACAAGTCACCATTCCCAAAGAAATCCGAGATTACCTGAAACTAGAAACGGGTAGCAAAGTCGAATTTCTTATTGATGAAAACGGTGATGTCAAAGTTGTTCCACTAAATGTCCCGCTCGAAGCCTTGTCTGGAGTGTTACATCGTCCTGGTATGAAGACTGCAACCCTAGAGGAGATGGACACGGCGATCGCAGAGGGTGCGCGTGATTGGACTTGATACAAATGTCCTAATTCGCTATCTCACCAGAGACGATCTTGATCAATGGGAACGAGCTTCTCAAATGATTCAGGAAAATCAACCTTGTTTTATTAGCAGTGTTGTTTTATGTGAGGTGGTCTGGGTTCTTAAAGGACGACCTTATCAATTTGGCAAAGATGAGATTATCACAACCTTAGAGATGATGGTGCAAAGTTCTGGCTTTGAATTTGAAGACCGTTCTGTGGTTTACCAAGCCTTACAACGCACCAAGAAGGGACAAGCTGATTTTTCGGACTATCTAATTGGAGCGATCGCTCGACAGATAGGCTGTACTGAAACTGTAACCTTCGATCGAAAGTTGCGGCAAGAGCAAGGATTCCATTGCCTTTGAAATAAAAACGATTATCCAGCAAATCCAGCGACAGTTTGGTGGTTATTACTGTGTTTACAACCTTTTGACAATTATTGGTGGCTACAGTATTAGTGTCCGGGTGCTGCCAGTTTTGTGTGCAAAAATCGAGTATATCGTCACGGTGAAGACAGCATCCCTTTGGGAAAACCGCATGAACTTGGGAATTGGACAAACACTTGGTGGACGCTACAAAATCATTAGCCAACTGGGACAAGGTGGGTTCGGTAAGACTTTTGTTGCCCAAGACCAGCACCTTCCTGACAACCATCAGTGTGTTGTTAAGCAACTAAAGCCTCAATCAACTGACCCATTAACCTTGCAAACGGCAAGGCGTCTATTTGATACAGAAGCAAAAGTCTTGTACCAGTTGGGAAGTCACGATCAAATCCCCCGACTCTTTGCTTACTTTGAAGACAATCAAGAGTTCTATCTGGTACAGGAACTGATTGAAGGGCATGACCTCAGTCAAGAACTCACTCCCTCCTACCAAGGGATGGCAAAGGGAGGTTCACCTTCCTCTGGCGGGACTAAAGGGAGTGGCTGGAGTGAGAAGCAGGTAATTTCCCTGTTACGGGACATCCTGGAAATCCTAGAGTTTGTGCATCAGCAGAATGTTATTCACCGTGATATCAATCCCCGAAACTTGATCAGGCGTAAGCAAGATGGCAAGTTGGTTTTAATCGATTTTGGGGCAGTTAAACAAGTCACTACCCAGGTTATCAAAGGCGGGAAGACAAGCTTCACGATCGCAATTGGCACTCCTGGCTATTGCCCTAGCGAACAAGCTAATGCTTCTCCTAGATTAAGCAGTGATATCTATGCGGTAGGAATGGTTGGCATTCAAGCCCTGACTGGCATAGCGCCTGACCAACTACCTACTAACCCTGATACGAGTGAAATCAGTTGGCATGACTTAGCATCAGTTAGCCCTGAGTTTACTCAAGTGTTAGACAAGATGGTGTGCTATGACTTTCGGCAGCGTTATCAGTCGGCAACATCTGCTTTAAACGCCCTCAAAGATTTGAACACCACCCCTAATAAGACTGTTGCTTTACCACCTGCTTCAGCGCTTGCTGGAAAACGAAAACTCTCAGTTCCTCTACTGCGTAAAGTTTTAATCTCAATCAGTGTTATTGGTCTGGGGGCGATCGCAACCGTATTGGCAGTTAACGTAATAAACTCTACGAATGCCACTGATTTAACTAACCGAGGGGAAACTCTTTTGGAGTTGAAGCGCTACGATGATGCGCTTAAGGCATACAATCGTGCTGTTGAAATTCGACCCGAATACGCAGAAGCTTGGAATGGTCAAGGGGATACACTTTTAGCCTTGAAGCGGTATAAAGATGCCCTTGATGCCTACGATAAAGCGATTCAAATCCAGCCAAATTATTTAGAAGCTTGGGTGAGTCGAGGCAAAGCACTTGATTCCTTGCAGCGATACGAAGAAGCGATCGCCTCGTTTGACGCTGCCCTCAAAATCCAGCCAAAATATCTGGAAGCCTGGGATGGTCGCGGTAATGCACAGATGAAGTTAAAACAATATTCAGAAGCGATCGCATCTTTTGATAAAGCCGTTAAACTCCAATCTGACTACTCTCCCGCTTGGTACAGACGTGGCTTAGCACTACATAGTTTGCGACAGTATCAAGAAGCTGTGGACTCCTATGACAAAGCGATTAAATTTAAGCCTGATTCTCCTCAATCTTGGTATAGCCGAGGCAATGCGTTGATTGTTTTAGAACGTTATCCAGAAGCGGTGGAGTCTTATGATAAAGCTGTTCAATTTCAGCCGAATTTCTACCAGGCTTGGTACAGTCGGGGCAGTGCGCTAGTTAACGTGGGGCAGTATGAAAAAGCGATCGCGTCGTTTGACCAAGCTGTGAAATTTAATCCCAATGATGCCGAAGCTTGGTACAGTCGTGGTTGGTCATTACATCAACTGAATCGCTACGAGGAAGCGATTACTTCTTACAATAAGGCACTTAAATTACGGCGGAATTCTCAGCAAACTTGGTATAACCTGGGCAATGCTTTTTATAACTTGAAGCGCTACCCAGATGCGATCGCTTCTTACAATAGAGCCGTTGAAATTAAACCCGATCACTACGAAGCTTGGTACAGTCGCGGCAACGCTTTAGTCAATTTACAACGATATCCAGAAGCAATTGACTCGTACAACAAAGCCATTCAATACCAGCAAGACTACAGAGAAGCGATCGATGCGCGAAACCAAGCACAAAGTCGGTTAGCATCAACGCAGGAAAAACCAGAAGAAGAAAAAGAACCAGAACAACCTCAAGATTAAAAGAATTTGATTGGTTGATATGATTCAACAATGCTTTTGCTAAGGTTCATGAAACTAGGTATTTTCAGGCAAATCACTTTCCAGATCCGGAAATATGAGAACCGCTATAGTTAAACCAAGACAACCAGGAAGACCAACTCTCGATATATTTTGCTAATTCTGAATACCCTGCTGCTCCTGGATGAGCACCATCATTTTCTGCTACCTCGCTCATCCAAGTAGTTGATGATTTTAGAAGATTGAAAACATTTAAGTAAGGTACATTAACCTGATTGCAAACCAAGGCAAACTGTTCCGATAAGTTAGCACTTCTGCGGTTTTGCTCAACATCTCCAATCGGTAAAGGACTAATCATTAATACCGGATAAAGTTGTTTAGCCGTCGTTAAAATTTTGCGGCAGTTTTCTATGGAATGATGTAATTCAATACGAGTTTTACCTTTTTCAAGAGTCGTATCATTTACACCAAAAGAGAAGACAATTCTACCATTGCATTCTTCAGGCAAACGGCGAGATACTTCCTCAAACCAACGTGCTGCGACGTCTGCACTAGTATTTCGTCGTATACCAAGGTTATAGTAAGTAATATCATGCCCTTGCTTGTGTGCTTCTCGGCAAATTCTCCCTGTCCAACCAAGATACTCAGGGTCACAAGTTCCATTCACAAAAGAGTCACCAACAAAGCACATACGCATAATATAGCGGCTTTCACTACTTAATAGAGTACGATGTCTGGATTTCGTTCATGTTTCATAGTTCAGTAGCCTAAACTCATCTGCTCATGGCAAAGATTTGTTGGGCTTCGAGGGTTAAGTTGATAAACAACCGAGACTCAATTCGATCTTGCCCTCTAAAAATCTTACCGGGCAGATATTCACCGTTCTCCAATTGATAAATTGTAATTGTTGGTTGCTTCGGTGACCCGATAAAACGAATTCCCCCATAGGCGGCATAGTCCACGATTATGTATTCTGAAACTCCCAAATCTTCGTATTCAGCGAGTTTAGTAAGATAGTCATCTTTCCAATTTGTACTGACTACTTCAATGACTCCTGGCGGTGGAACGTAAGCCGCAGCAGAGCTAGAATTCCCTTTCATCCGTTGCCATTCTTGTTTGGCAAAAATCACAATGTCGGCTTTACGGCTTTTTTCCTTTTCGTCTGGTTCTGTCTTAAGTCGAACCTGTTTAGACTGTCTGCAAACTAATGGTAGATTTGCCTCTAAGCAGTGAGCTTCTAGGCAAGTGCAAAGTCGCTCTATCAAATCCTCGTGATTTGCATTTGGTTCAGATAATGGCACGGGAACCCCATCAAGTAACTCAAAGTTCCTGCCTGAACCGTCATCCCAGACTAGAAATTCTTCAAAGGTTAATGGCTTTGTAACTGTTGCGTACATGGCGCTTGATAGATGATGTAAAGGCTTTGATGATGTGTTGACGCATCAATCGCAAAAATGGAAGTTTACTTCGTCTCCATCCAATTTTTCCCTGCATGAACATCTGCAACTAAAGGAACACTTAGCTTGACGGCTGATTCCATTGTGGACTTGATTTTTGGCTGCAATTCTTCCCACTCATCCGGAGGAACTTCAAAGATTAGTTCGTCGTGAACTTGTAATAGCAGACGTGCCTGATAATTCTGCAAGAGTTCGTGCATTTTCACCATTGTAATTTTGATGATGTCAGCACTTGAACCTTGAATTGGAGCGTTAGCGGCGGCACGTAGCAAACCAGCATCATTGGGTCCTAATCCCTTAAATTGGTCGAGGTTAATATCCGTTGGATTGTTACCTCGGTACCTGAGAAGGTCGTGAGATGTGAAGTTGAAGTAGCGACGACGCCCTAGAATGGTTTCAACGTAGCCTTGTGCGATCGCTTCTCGTTGTAGTTGTTGCAAATACGCAAAAACTTTTGGATAACGTTGGTTAAACCGTTCAATAAATGTCTTACCTAGTGCCGCTGATATCCCAGTTTCCCTGGCAAATCGCTGCGCCCCCATTCCATAAATCACACCAAAATTAATCGTTTTACCCAAACGTCGTTCATCTGGCGTTACTATTTCTTTTTCAAACAACAACCGTGCCGTTACTGCATGAATATCTTCATTTTTCTGATACGTTTCAACTAGTATCGGCTCTTGAGTAAGATGTGCTAGGATTCGCAATTCAATTTGAGAATAGTCAGCCCCTACCAATACCCAACCTGATTCTGGGATAAACCCCTTACGAATTTGCCGAGAAAAGGCAGTACGAATTGGAATATTCTGCAAGTTTGGATTAGAAGAAGACAGACGCCCAGTTGATGTAGCTGTCTGGTTAAAATCTGTATGGACTCGCTGGGTATCTGGACGCACCAAGGCAGGTAGCGCATCTACATAGGTAGATTTCAACTTTGAGAGAGTGCGATATTCCAGAATCGCATCGACAACGCGATGGTCACCTTGTAGCTTTTCTAAGGTAGCAGCATCAGTAGAGTAACCTGTTTTGATTTTGCGTGACTTTCTGCGGTCTAATTTTAGCTTTTCAAACAATAGCTCACTCAGTTGTTTAGGAGAGCCTAGGTTGAATTTCTCACCCGCCGCTGTATAAGCTTCAGACTCAAGCCGTTCTAAATCCTTTTCTAGCTGCTCTGAGAGTTGTTTGAGATAGGCAATATCAATATGAATTCCTACATATTCCATCTGAGCTAAAACAGGTTCTAGCGGCTGTTCAACCTCTAGTAATAGCTGATGCAATGCTGGTACTTTCTCCAGTTCCTCACACAGCTTGGAAACTAAGCCAAATGTTGTGTAAACATCCATCCCGCAGTAATCGGCAACGCTTGGGATATCAATATCCGCAATTGTTTTTCCTTTAGGAACTAAATCGGTGTAACTTTTAGCCGTTATTCCCAAATACTTCGCAGCCAATTCACTGAGGTTATGGCTGTTCTCTGGATTGATTACATAACTCGCCAGCATCGTATCAAAAACGACTCCCGCCAGCTTAATTCCCTGACAGCGCAACACTAAGCGGTCAAATTTGGCATTTTGCAAAGCCTTAGGATAGTCAGCACTCTCTAGAATTGGGCGCAACGCTTCTAGAACACTGTTTTTATCTAAATTCTTGCCATCTTTATGACCAACAGGGATGTAAGCAACCTCTACGTCAGAACGCTGAAGTTCATTGTTGCCTTTTTTCTTGGCACTTTTTCGTTCCCCAGTGGAGTTCTTGGTGATGGCAAAGCAGCAGCCAATCCCAACTAACTCCGCGTCCCGTGGTTCCAAATCGCTAGTTTCCGTGTCCCAAGCAACGGGGGTTGCCGAGTCAGTACACTGTTGTAGCTGAGCAACTAACTCCGCAAGTTTTTCAGGTGTATCGATAATACTCGGTTGAAGTGCTGCCTGATGAGATGCTTGTTGTTGAGCGGCTTCGGTATCTGCTGCACTAAAGAACCAGAGCGCGGGGTCGTTTGAATCCGGTGAGGTGAAGGTAAATTCCTCTTCTACAGACTCGACTTGTGAAGGCGTGATATCTTTCGTCTCTACTGGAGTTTCGCTATGTTCAGATGCTCTACCACCAAAGGTCTGCTGAAGTTGGTCAATTTTCCCTAAAAATGACTTTAACTCCAACTCTTCTAAAAGCGGTTTCAAAACCTCAGTATCAAATCCTTCCAACTTCCCGTCTTCTAGCTTCATATCCACAGGGGCATCAAATGCTAGTTGAGCCAGGTATTTGGAATGCTCTGCTTCTTGTTTCCCTGTTTCTAGCTTTGTCTTAACAGCACCTTTAATCTTGTCTAGAGAAGCATAAATTCCTTCAAGGGTGCCATACTCCTTAAGTAAGGTAACGGCGGTTTTTTCCCCAATTCCCCTGACACCAGGAATGTTGTCAGATTTATCACCACATAAGGCTTTGTAATCGACAACCTGTTCGGGTAAGATGCCAAGTTTCTCTTCAACCTGTTCGGGTCCAAATTCGGCGGGTCCGGTGGAACGACCACGCTGCTTCAAAAAGTCAGTGCTTAGATAGAGAACACTGATTTCCTTTTTGGGGTCAACGAGCTGAAATAAATCGCGATCGCCTGTTAATATCTTGACTCGATATCCTGTCTCACTCGCTTGCCGCGCCAACGTCGCCAAAACGTCATCCGCCTCATATCCAGGAGACGTTACCACTGGCAGATTAAACGCTTCCAGCAGCTTCTGAAGGTTTTTCAAATCTGGAACAAAATCTTCCGGTGTCCCTGGTCGGTCGGCTTTGTAGGTATCATCCGCTTCATGGCGAAATGTCGGCAAACTCAAATCAAACGCAACTGCCATCGCTTGGGGTTGCTCTGACCCCATCACCTCTACAAGGGACTTGAGAAAGCCAAAACAAACGCTTGTTGGAATTCCCGTTGTCGTTCGCAGTCCTCCATCTCGCCCTTTAGCAAAGGCAAAGTAAGAGCGAAAGGCTAACGAATGACCGTCAACCAGGATAAATAGAGGTTGTTCCGATGAGGAGGCGGAAACAGGGGGGTTAGAGGCAGGAGTGGATTGAGACATAGCCTCATTTTAGCCAGTTCGCTTGGGTAGAGGGCGATCGCTTTCTTAAAGAATCACCAGCCAATAGCATAAAGGTTAACAAAAGTTACACCAGCATTATGAAAACAGCGATTTCAATCCCTGACCCTCTCTTTGAGGCGGCTGAGCAATTTGCAAAACGTGTGGGATTATCTCGTAGTGAGCTTTATGCTGTAGCACTCCGAGAATATTTGCAAGCCCATAAACAAGACCAACTCACCAAGCAGTTAGATGCTGTATATGCTGACGAAGACAGCAGTCTTGAGCTGTTCTTTGTACAGCTACAAAGCCATACGTTATCCAAGGAAACTTGGTGATGAATGCGATCGCTTACCGGGAGGTTTCCAGAAAGCTACCACGAAAACCACTCTTCTTTCTTCCTGATTCTCAAGACAGGCACCATGAGACGAAAGTTCTCCGCAGGAGTAGGAATGAAAATTTTTCTTACTCCTTCTGCCTTATTCTCAAGACAGTGCCGTTCACTTTAAGGTTCAAGAGAAATTGAACTGCCTGAGCAGGGGGGGTTTTGAAGACGAACCGAACAAGTGTAGTTAATCGACTTATCCGCAAACAAAGCCTTGAGGTTTCCTTTGAACCAGAAGGGGGCGTTGGTTGTCTCGTTGCCAGTCTCCGCAGCAGATGCGCCTTGGGGAAGTTTATTAACTTTGATTTGAAAAGTCTCCGCGTCAACCCAGGTAAAGCGGCTTAAGTCGAATTCATGCTGACCAAACTCTAAAGCTCTTCCGTCTGCCGTTTCCAGATCGATCGCATAGAACCAAGCTGCGCCATCCGTGTAACCCTTCATGACGAGATAGCGATCGCTTTGTGACCACTGCATCCAGTCTTCATCTGCACCGTATTTGCCAACCGTCGTTTCTTTGGCTTCACCAGCAACGCGATCAAGTAAGAAGAACTTCCAGCACAAGCCGTTCGTCTCGCCATCGCACCCTCTAAGGAGATTGAAGTTGCCGGAGGGAGAAGGTGGTGAAACGAGCAGCCGCTTGGCATAATTTACAGGTCCAGTTGAATCATAGGTTACTGCAATTTTTTCTAGCAGCACCTTTCCCTTAAAGGAGAGTTTCCCATCCTTACTAAACTCAAGTCCATCAGCCGCTTCCCCCGGATAAAGTGTTACCCACCCTTGTGCGTTGGGTTTCGAGGGTGCGTCAACCTCTTTCGTCGGGCTAACCTTAGTCTGAGTTATTGAGGACGGTTCTTCCCCAGCTTGTCCCGAACTGGTTAGAGAACTAGAACAGGCGGTTGCCGTTAAACCTAGAAGCACAACAGTAAGTAGCTGGATAAATTTAAACATCACTGGAAGCCTCAGCTAGGAGCTTAATTATGATTCCTACTCTTCTATCTGAGAATATTCCGGATATTATTACTGTCTGCATCGTTTAGGACGGGCTTTTCGGCCATCCCACAAGATTTTTAGCAACAACACTAGTGCTTGTATAGATGGGGAGCAGGTTATCAATTTGCGGTTTTTGGTTAATTTCCCCTATTCAGATCTTGCACCAGCCCACTCACCGGCTGTGGAATCAATTCCATGGCTAATAGCACAAGTCCTCTCAAGAGGACTAAACACCTCTACTGACGGGATTTCATTCCACTTAAGTGGACTTGAGCTATTAGCCCGGAGTTTGAACTCCGGGCTGTTTAGCGGGTTGGTGCAAGATCTCAGCCTAGATACTTTAGTCTTCTTTTTTCCTGTTCCAGCAGCAATCAAATTGATGAAGCGTCTTACCGAGAAATTTTCGTCACATCTCAATCTGCCTGCAATAGCCAAAAGCCGCTGTAAGTCATCCCTGAATCATCAGGCTGCACTAACAAAAAGTGTAAGCCCTTACTTTCCTCTTTCCGCTGTTGATAGCGTTGGGCGGCGGCAATAACTTCTGTATCCTCAAACGTAGCAACTACCCATCGCTCAACCAGTCCCGCTTCTAATATCAATCCATCTGGCGCACCAGCCATATAATTTAGGGCAACGGGTTTTGCCTCCTGAAGCCAACGAGCAAGCCGCATCGACTGCCGTCCACCATCAATCACCACACCTGGCACTGGTGCTGTTGATGCCAAGCCAAGATTAATCGGTAAGAGAAACTCTGGCATCTGCAAAATCGGAATCGGACGTTCGGCAAAGGCTTCCTCAATGTTGCCAGCAGGGAGTGTGGCAAATCGCCATTGTTCTCCCCAAAGATTTTCGGGTAGAGGTACGGGTGGCGGCTTGTCTAGGGTAATGGGATTATATGCTTCGCCTGTGTAATTATCGTTTTTGGGGTACTGCGAGGCTCGTTCCTGCAACCATTGCTTTAATGCAGGAGTACGTCGTGTTGCTTCCACCGCTACACCCATTTGTTGCCCTGCTGAGGTAAGTAAACTCAGAGATTGAGGTCGAAATACTTGAATAACATCTGGCAGTTGAGTCGTACTCGCTGCTTTTTGTAACTGAGAAACTAGCCAGTCGCTATTAACCGATGACTGAGGGCAAAAGGCTTCATAAGTCAAGCCGCGTGTGGTGTCACAAATCAACAACTCCCACAGCACTTGCCCGGTTGCATCCCGCAGCGGACGCCGATACAAATCAGCTTGCCAAACACGCATAGTTCTCTAGGTTCACCTGATATTCATTGTAGAAAGCATCGACGCAGGGCATTCACTTGCAGCAGAGTTCAACTAACAACCAACAACCAAAAACTAACAACCAACCCAAGGAACTCGAAGATTTGCGCTTAAATTAATAAAGTACAGTCGAACAACAGGGTATAATTTCAACCCAGTTCGCTGCAAGGCAAGTAAACCCTCACATATCAGTATTGCAACTAAAGCCTATGGAGCCTGCTCTGACTCAATTCGGCACCCAGATGTCCAACCTCACTGGTGTCCGGGCAATTATGAAAGATATTATCGAAACGCTACGCGCCGGACAAGGGCAGGAATTTATAAATTTGAGTGCTGGCAATCCAGTAATTTTGCCAGAAGTGGAACAACTCTGGCGGGATTGCACCGCAGATTTGTTGGCTAGTCCAGAGTATGGTGAGGTCGTTTGCCGTTATGGGTCGAGTCAAGGATATCAACCATTGGTGGAGGCGATCGCAAAAGACTTTAACCAGCGCTATGGACTAAACTTAAGCGATCGCAACATCCTGATTACCCCTGGCAGTCAGTCGATTTACTTCTACGCAGCTAATTCCTTTGGTGGTTATACAACTGACGGACAGTTAAAACAAATTGTCCTACCCCTAAGTCCAGACTATACAGGCTACGGTGGAGTCAGCTTAACGCCTGAAGCTGTATTTGCCTATAAGCCTGCACTAGAAATTAACGAGAAAGCTCACCGCTTTAAGTACCGTCCTGACTTTAGCCAGCTAACGATTACAGAAGATACTGGCTGCGTCATCTTCTCACGTCCTTGTAATCCGACGGGCAACGTCCTCACTGATGAAGAGGTGAAGAAAATTGCCGCCCTTGCTGTCCCCCTAGAGGTGCCAGTATTGATTGACTCAGCTTATGCACCGCCCTTCCCCGCGTTGAACTTCACGGAAATGGCACCTGTGTTTGGGGAAAATATCTTGCACTGTATGAGCCTTTCCAAAGCAGGTTTACCAGGGGAACGGATTGGTATTGCGATTGGGGAACCGGAACTGGTTGGAGTTTTGGAGTCATTCCAAACCAATATGTGTATTCATTCTCCCCGATATGGACAAGCGATCGCGGCACGGGCAATCAACTCTGGCGCACTTGCCAACCTGGCGACAAGCGTCATTCGCCCTCACTACCAGAAAAAGTTTGATGTCGTAGAAGACACCCTCGACCAAGCCATGCCCAAGGATATGCCGTGGTTCTTGCATCGTGGGGAAGGAGCAATCTTTGCTTGGTTGTGGTTACGGGATTTACCGATTACTGACTGGGAGTTTTACCAGGAGTTGAAGCAGGTAGGTGTAATTGTTGTGCCGGGTAGCTCATTCTTTCCCGGTTTACGAGAAGAATGGTCTCACAAGCACCAGTGTCTCCGCATCAGCCTCACTGCAAGTGATGAAGAGATCGAAATTGGGATGAAGCGCTTGGCACAGGTAGCACAGCAAGTCTATCAGCGTTCAACTGTGGTTGTTTAGTCGGTGGCGCGGTTGATTGTTTGAGGTTCATGGTTGATAGCTATGAACCTTGAACCACCTCATCAAATCATCTAAGTATTCGTAAAAGAAGTTGATATGGCATGATTGCCTCCCCAAACTCCCAACCCCTGACTCCCCAGGAATACCTGGAATGGGAAGAACAACAACCGATTAAATACGAATATATTAACGGCGAAGTCTTCGCCATGACTGGGGGAACACTCCCCCACAATTCGATTGCCCTTAATTTAGCCTCCGCTCTCAAAACTCACCTACGGGGCAAAGGCTGTAAAGTTTTCATGGCAGATGCAAAAGTCGGCGTATCAGAGAAAGGGTCTTATCACTATCCTGATGTGATAGTAACTTGCGATCGCCGTGACCAAACTGCCCGTCAAGTTATTTACTATCCTTGTCTAATTGCCGAAGTTCTCTCCCCTGGTACTGAAGGATACGACCGAGGTGATAAATTCAAGTACTACCGCCGTATCAAAACCCTGAAAGAATACGTGCTCATTGATGCCGAAACGATGAGTGTCGAGTGCTACCGACTCAATGAGCGAGGCAAATGGGAACTCACTGCCTACTCAATTGAGGAAGCTACCACACAAGAAGCAGAACTAGAAGTCGAGTTCCCCAGCGTTGACTTTTGCTGTCCCATCTCCCTGCTTTATGAAGATGTTGAATTTCTGCAAACTTAGGAATCCCATAAGCTTACAGCAAATGGTAGCTCAAATCTGGTCACCTATCGAACCCTAAAGCTTAATACAATCTGCTCGAAGGCTTGTATTGATGGGTCAGATGGATCAATGTAGCCTCTACTCAAGTGGATAACACTACGACCATCTGGAGTTGCGAGCACAATATTATCAAATCCGTATAGCCCATCAGACTTATAGGCGAGTGCTTCTTGTCCGGCAACAGTGGCAGTACGACTATTGTTAGTACCTATGCTAAGGCGATCTCTCCACTGTGAAAGCGAAAGTTGCTCAGCATTACTATGAACAGAAATACTGATGTTGGGAGGGTATTCACCACCTTCAAAGCTCTGTGATTTGATTGCTTGATAATCTGCATCCTTCCAAATGTTTATCGTTCCTTGCAAGGATTCACCGGGTTTAGGTTGTAAATTTTCCTGGCTGCTATCGACAACGTAACCATTGGGATATCTAAACCCCAACTTAAATCTGGCACTGCGATAGACATTTCGCGCCTGGGGGGTTTGTCTTCTAGCGGCGGGATTAGGCGAGGATGTGCTTTGAGCGATTGATATTGGTGCAGCAGCCTCAGGTAGGTTCACCTTCTGAGTAGATATAGCAGGATTGATAGAAGTGCAACCGATTGCCAGCAAAGCCATCAATCCAATGGGGAAAATGTGTTTCATGGAATTGACCAGATTAGTGTTGAAAACGTAGTGGTAAAAGTTCGAGGAGTGATGTCCATCGCACCTGATACAAGAGCATTAGGGACAATAGACAAACTAGCCTTGTGATACTGTACCTATAGTAGGCTTGGATAAAGTCAATAGGCTTCACCCGATTGCTTCACCCAACCGGGTGAGTTTGCTTGCGTAGGGAGAAGGCACAGTTACTCTTGATTCCCGGAAGCGATTGCCTGTTAGACGGATGAGAGGAGCGATCGCATCTACTCAGCCACGACAATTACAACCTCTCGCTATCCCTAAAGAAGCTGTATCGCTAAAATTAGAAAGCTAACAGCTACAAGCTTGAGAGCGAATGGCAAACGACGACTGGCTGGAAATTGGTACTATTGTTGCTCCTCAAGGTTTACGAGGAGAGTTGCGGGTCTATCCAAATTCTGATTTTCCTGAACGGTTTGAAGAACCTGGACAGCGCTGGTTACAACGCCCTGGTGAGACGGAACCTCAACCAATAGAGTTACTACAGGGGCGTTTTGTTCCTGGAAAAAAGATATACGTGGTGCAGCTAGCGGGGGTGGAAACCCGTGAACAAGCAGAAGCACTGCGGGATTCTCGCCTCCTGGTTCCCGAAAGCGATCGCCCAGAACTGGGAGACGATGAATATCATGTGATGGACTTGCTGAATCTAGAAGTCTTCAATCAGTTAACCGGTGAAGCCATAGGTGTCGTTATCGATATAATCCCAGCAGGTAACGACCTTCTCGAAGTAAAACTCCACCAGCAACCGGAACCGAAAGCCGAAAAGCCAGAAGCCCCAATCCCTACCAGAACCAGTAAGATACGCAAACCTAAGCGAAAAGTTCCACCCAAGCCAGCAACAGTATTGATTCCTTTTGTAAAAGCGATCGCACCCGTTGTAGACCTTGAGAGTCGTCGGATTGAGATTACACCACCAGAAGGTTTGCTAGAAATTAATGACGATTAAGTCACATTTTGGAGAGTAAAAAATTGTGGAATGGACTCCTGAAGCTGAAGCTAAATTAAAAGAAATTCCCTTCTTTGTACGTCCTGCTGCTCGTCGTAAGATTGAACAGTTTGCTCAAGAAGCTGGACAAACTACCATTACTTTAGAAGTTTACGAACAAGCCAAAGCTAAGTTTGGGTAGAGGATCGCAACTGAGAATTTAGAGCTTTATATAGCATCAAAGCAAGGGCGCACACCCGTGCGCCCCTACCCAAAAATAAATACAGTACCAAAGGAAATTACTGGAAATCTCCTATTTTCAAGCTGGCACTTAAGGCTTGGCAGGTAGTTTAGGCATCACTCATTACCCAATTAACAAGAGTACGCACTGGGTAGCCAGTAGCACCAGCAGGATTGCAGCCCTCATCTTTATCTGCCCAAACGGGACCCGCGATATCTAAGTGCGCCCAAGGTGTCTCTTTCACAAACTGCTTCAAGAAGAGGGCAGCCGTAATTGAACCTCCAGGACGAGGACCCGTATTTTTCATGTCGGCAATTGGCGACTTCAAGCCCTCGAAGTATTTCTCCTCCATCGGCATTTGCCAAAACTTTTCCCCAGCCGCTTCTGAAGCAGTTTTGAGTTGAGAGGCTAGAGTCTCATTGGCTGTCCACAGTCCGCCAATATCATTACCTAAAGCAATGATGCAAGCACCCGTCAGTGTTGCTAAATCTACGATCGCATCTACTTCCAGTTTCTCGGCAAACACCAGTGCATCTGCTAGAGTTAGCCGTCCTTCAGCGTCCGTGTTGTTAACTTCAATCGTCTTACCATTGGAGGCTGTGAGAACATCACCGGGACGCATTGCATGACCACTAATCATGTTCTCCGTCACCGCGCTGACGAAGTGAACCTCAACATCCGGCTTGATTTGTCCAATCGCTTTCGCGGCACCTAAGGTTGCTGCTGCACCCCCCATATCCATCTTCATCGTCTCGATGCCACTACCAGCGCCTTTGATATTCAAGCCGCCAGAGTCGAAGGTTAAACCCTTGCCAACAATCGCTACTTTACGCTTCGGTGTGCCATCGGGTTTGTAGGTTAGATGAATAAACTTGGGAGGCAAATCTGAGGCTTGAGCAACACCGAGGAAAGCACCCATTCCTAACTTTTCACAGTCTTCCCGTTCTAAGATTTCCAGGGCAAGACCATGTTCAGACGCGATCGCTTCTGCTGTCTCTGCCATACTAACGGGTGTCACTGCATTTGCCGGGGCAGCGACCAATTCCCGTGCCAGAATTACACCTGTAGAAATCGCTTGCGCTTTGGTAATCGCTGCTTCCTGACCACGCAGTCCCAGCAAATCAACCTGTTCTAGTTTTGCGCCTTTGTCTTCCGGTTCAGACTTGAAGCGATTATCCTGGTGCAGCGCTAGAATAATACCTTCAGTAATCGCTTGAGCTGTGTCTGTTGGATTATCATTCGCTACTGGTAAGCTAATTCCTAGCGTTTTGCTTTTTTGCTGTTTTGCGCTCCGAGCGATCGCCGCTGCCGCACGACGCAAGCTATCTAAACTAAAAAAATCTGGTTTACCCAGTCCAACCAGTATAATTTTACGAATTGAGCTACCGGAACCCACTCGCGTTACAGCACTACTGCCAGCACTCCCTTTAAACTCTGATTCCTCAATCAGTTCTTTGAGCGTACCAGCTAGCTTCTCATCCAACTGGGCTAAATCGCCACTTAGATCAACACCATCTTCAAATAATCCCACCGCTAGGGCATCGCCAGTCCAGTCTAACCGTGGTGTATCCGTTGCTCGAATTTCCATCCCTATCATCATTTATATGAGTACCTGATCATCAGTATTGCTCGGAAAAACAAAAAAGACCCTTAGTTACTAGATTCAAAGCACAAAGAACTCTTGAGCAAGGCAACTTTTGTGGATAATTAATGTCTTTGGTAAGGTTGTACTGCCTAGCCCTATCAAGGTGTTAGGTAGTAGGTGGTAGGTTTTAGGGAAAATCTAGCTCAAGACTTGGGAAGATTAGGACTTCGGGGAAATTTTAACTCCAAGACTTGTCGCTTCCCCTACGACCTAACACCTACAACCTGCCACCTCTACACAGATTAGGTTGTACTGCCCTATCCCCAATCGGGCAAAGGACGTTACTATGTTGCAAGTTTTGCTTCCATTGCTTTAGTTCAAGCAGAACATTTCTCAGTTAACGCTCAAATCAAAAAAGCAAAATAAAGAAAGGTTGTGCCAGTGTTGGGTAAACGAGGATTAATGCTAAAGGGACGGACAATTAAAATTCCTGTGGCGGTAGGAGTAGGGCTGCTGCTGTGCGGGCTACTTAGCTCATCGCTGATAGCACTGAGACTGACGGGTTTACTAGATCGATGGATTGATAATGAACAAACCGTTAATCCATTAAGCCTGACTAAGGAAGAGGCAAAATCGGCAGTACTACCACTGGTATCTCTGCCACCTCAAGCTAGGGTATCTCAGCTAGAAGCGATCGCCTCTGGCTCCAAGTCACTCGATCAGCATCGCGCCCGTTATCTCCTCGCGTCTGACTTGATTCAACTGCGTCAAGGTCAAAAGGCGCTGACTTGGCTAGAAGGACTAGATTCGGAGTATCCGGCTTTAGCATCCCAAATCGCTGTAAAACGTGCCCAAGCTTACGAAGTAACAGGGGATACAGCAAAAGCCCAGGCAACTTGGAAAGATATCCTGAAAAATCACCCCGATCAGCCAGTAGCGGCTGAAGCGCTGTATGCTTTGGGGAAAGCGAATCCTGAATA
Source organism: Symplocastrum torsivum (assembly GCF_059505465.1). Taxonomy (NCBI): domain Bacteria; kingdom Bacillati; phylum Cyanobacteriota; class Cyanophyceae; order Oscillatoriales; family Microcoleaceae; genus Symplocastrum; species Symplocastrum torsivum. The sequence continues at coordinate 99,193 of NZ_JCACKQ010000125.1, forward strand.
TTGGAAACAGGCGATCGCAAAATTTCCCGCACACCCCCGCACCCAAGAAATCATTCGTCAACGCCTCAGCAAGAATCCCAAACAGCCAGCTCTGTTGTTGCTCTTAGCGAAGCATAATCCAGAAGCCAAGGGCATGGGGGCTGTACGCGATCGCTTAGTTGACCAATTTGCCTCCCAACTCAAACCAGAAGACTGGCAAGCGATCGCCTTTGGCTACTGGGAAACTCAGGAGTATGGTAAAGCAGCAAAAGCTTACGCCCTTTCTCCTCTCACTCCTCGCAATGCTTATCGAGTTGGTCGAGGGTATCAACTCACGGGAAAACGGGCAGAAGCCAGAATTGGTTACCAAAAGCTAATTAGCCAATTTCCGGATGCAAAAGAAACAGGGCTTGGCTTGAGGCGTCTTGCTAGCCTTTCACCCTCAGAAGATGCACTCAAATACCTTGATTTGGTCATCAGCAAGTTTCCTGATGAAGCGGCTGAAGCGTTGTTTGCCAAAGCTGACATTCTGGATGCATTGGGAAGCGATACTTCTGCCGCTCAAGCTCGTCAGTCGGTAATGTCGCAATATCCCAGTTCCAATGCAGCGGCTAATTATCGCTGGAAGGTAGCTGAGAAAAAAGCAGCAGAAGGAAAGTTACAAGAAGCATGGCAATGGGCACAACCGATTACTACCCAAAGCCCTGATAGTGATTTGGCACCTGAAGCTGCATTTTGGGTGGGGCGATGGGCAGCACAACTCGGACGCCAGCAAGAAGCAAAAGCCGCGTTTGAGCATGTGTTAGCTCGGTATCCAGAGTCTTACTATGCATGGCGTTCTGCTCGATTTTTGGGGTGGGATGTCGGAGACTTTGATACCGTGCGTGATATGGTGCCAAACTTTGCAGCACCGCAAGTACGAGCAGTACCCCCCGCAGGTTCGACAACGTTAAAAGAACTTTACCAGTTAGGTCAAAACAATGATGCTTGGGCACTCTGGCAGGCGGAACTAGAGAACCGACAAGAGCCAACAGTTGCGGAGCAGTTTACTGATGGTTTAATGCGGTTGGGGGTAAGTGACAATCTGGTAGGTATTAATAAAGTCTGGTACCTGAGCTTACGAGACACCCCCGAAGAGCGATCGCAATGGCAAACACTGCGTCGAGCACCAGAATACTGGCACGCTCTTTTCCCCTTCCCCTTTTTGGAACCCATTACCACCTGGTCACAACAACGCCAGCTCAACCCCTTACTCGTAACTGCTCTCATTCGCCAAGAGTCTCGGTTTGAACCCAAAATCCGTTCTGTTGCAGGGGCAACTGGTTTGATGCAGGTGATGCCAGGAACTGGCAGTTGGATTGCCAACAAAATCGATCTAGAGCAATACAACCTAGAAAATCCCGACGATAACATCAAGCTTGGTACTTGGTTTTTGGACTATACCCACGGGGAGTACAAGAACAACTCACTATTGGCAGTTGCGAGTTACAATGCTGGTCCTGGTAATGTGTCTAAGTGGGTTACAAAATACGGGTTCACTGACCCAGATGCCTTTATTGAACTGATTCCCTTCCCGGAAACCAAAGGCTATGTTGAGTCAGTATTTGGTAATTATTGGAATTATCTGCGGCTCTATAATCCAGAAATTTCCCAGATGTTAGCCAAGTATGCGACTACTGAGCCAGTTGTCCCAGGCAAATGAAGACTGCTCAATCGTGAGATTTTTCTGAACCCTGTTGGTTAAGGGAGGAGAGTTTGTTCCCCCAACATCTTGCGTCTGTCCGATTATCCGCCAGGGATTCAAGTCCCTGGCTAACAGATTAAGTCCACTTAAGTTGACTCAGGATTCAATCATTGCTAAAACAAGGCTCTAGTCAAGTCCAACTTACTAGTGCAGCGCGGCGGAAATAACTATCCAGTTGGACATTGGCTAAAAGGCTTACTGTAAAAGCAATATTGCTTCTGCATAAGAGCCTCCTATCTTCTGCCTTCTTGCACTAGTGTCCCCATCACGCGATAGGTACAATAGTTAGCGAGTCCCGAACCTAACCAAACTGATGACGCCTTCTGAAGTAGAGACTGCATCCCAGCTAAATTCAGATACCCTGGACACCGAAGACATCAACGAATTGCCTGATGATGTCGAGATGTCGCTATTCGACCACCTAGAGGAGTTGCGACAGCGGATTTTCTATGCGCTGATTGCCGTGGTTGTGTGCGTTGCTGGCTGCTTTTTAGGGGTTAAGCCAATTGTCCGGTTGCTGGAAGTTCCCGCGCAGGGAGTCAAGTTTCTACAACTAGCTCCGGGAGAATACTTTTTTGTCTCCATAAAAGTAGCTGGCTATAGTGGCTTATTGGTTGCTAGTCCGTTTATCCTCTACCAAATTATCCAGTTTGTTTTACCAGGACTGACTCGCCGCGAACGACGTTTAGTTGCACCTGTGGTTTTGGGTTCAAGCATTCTATTTTTCGTTGGCTTGGCATTTGCCTATATTGCTTTGGTTCCTGCGGCATTGAACTTCTTTATTAGTTATGGAGCAGATGTTGTTGAGCAGTTGTGGTCAATTGATAAGTATTTTGAGTTTGTCTTGCTATTAATGTTTAGTACTGGCTTGGCATTCCAAATTCCAATTATTCAGCTTCTTCTAGGCTTTTTAGGAATTGTTTCTTCCCAGCAAATGCTATCAGGTTGGCGTTTTGTAATTATTGGCGCAACTGTTTTAGGTGCCGTACTAACACCCTCAACTGACCCCTTGACACAAAGTTTACTAGCTGGTGCTGTACTTGCACTTTATTTTGGTGGTATTGGTATGGTTAAAGTCTTAGGGAAATAATATAAGTCAATCCGCTCTCTTTTTGAGACTGGCTAGAAGCTCATAACTATAGAGAAGGACGTTACAGGGTTGAGCGATCGCCAAACAGATGTCATCGTAATTGGTAGTGGGATTGGGGGTTTAAGCTGTGCAGCACTTCTAGCACGGTACGGCTTTGAGGTAACTGTCTGCGAGAGCCATTCCATCCCTGGCGGTGCGGCACACGCTTTTGAACGCAACGGATTTAAGTTTGATTCAGGCCCATCGCTCTACTCAGGTTTATCGTATAGCCCCTCTGCCAACCCCCTCCGACAAGTGTTGGACGCTATTGGCGAGAAACTGCCGTGTGTGAACTACGATACATGGGGTTGCTGTCTGCCGGAAGGGGATTTTGATACATCGGTTGGTGCCGAGCAATTTTGTGAAGTTCTATCAAAGTTCGGTGGCAATGAAGCTATTGCTGAATGGCTCAAGCTTCAGCGCGTGATGGAACCCTTAGCGAGTGCTGCTGTTGCCATTCCGCCTGCTGCAATGCGCTTGGATCTGGGTGCGGCGCTTACGGTGGGTCGATTTGCCCCGTCTTTAGTACGGCATACTCCTAATATTTCTAAGCTAACGGGTTCGTTCAGCCGGATTATGGACGGCGTTATCTTTGACCCATTTACGCGCAACTGGCTTAATTTGCTGTCTTTCCTCCTCTCTGGACTGCCAGCCGATGGTACGAGTGCGGCGGAGATGGCGTTTATGTTTGCAGACTGGTATCGACCCGGTGTTGTACTGGATTATCCAGTGGGTGGTGGTGGCGCTCTTGTTGATGCACTGGTGCAGGGACTCAAGCGACATGGTGGTGAACTTCTGCTTGGCACTCATGTCGAGGAAGTGTTGGTAGAAGGGAATCGCGCAGTTGGTGTGCGTCTGCGAGGTGGCAAAGAAATGCGATCGCGTCGAGCTGTTGTGTCAAATGCTTCGGTTTGGGATACGCTCAAGCTACTGCCAGAAGGAGCAGTTCCCAAACGATTTCGAGCAAAGCGACAGGCGACACCTGAGTGTGACAGCTTCATGCACCTCCACCTCGGTATTGAGGCAAAAGGACTACCCCCAAACCTGGCTTGTCATTATATTGTGGTTAACGATTGGGAAAAGGGCGTGACAGCTCCGCAGAATGTTGTGCTGGTGTCAATTCCGTCACTTCTCGACCCATCTCTTGCCCCATCTGGAAAGCACGTCATTCATGTCTATACACCGGGAAATGAACCATATGACCTCTGGCAGGGAATGGATCGTCGGAGTGAAGAGTATGCGCGACAAAAGCAGGTGCGTGCAGAAGTGATGTGGCAAGCTTTGGAGCGAATCATTCCGGATGTGCGATCGCGTTGTGATGTCACCCTAGTTGGTACACCACTCACACACGAGCGGTATCTCCGACGCTACCGAGGGTCATATGGGCTAGCAATTCGAGCTGGAGAGGGATTTTTTCCAGGTTCAGGTACACCTTTACCAGGACTGCTATGCTGCGGAGATTCAACCTTTCCTGGAATTGGTCTACCTGCTGTTGCTGCTAGTGGGATGATTGCCGCAAATACGCTTGCACCCGTGCAAAAGCATCTCGAAATGCTTAAAGATATTGGGTGCCTTGCATAGCAGTTGAATTGTCAGACCCCCCTATCTGCCTGATTTAGGGCTACTCTAGAGGGTTCTGTCCCATGAGACTTGATAAACTATTAAGTACGGAACCTGGAGGTCAAAGAGTTATGCTTAAAGACTCCCTATTTATTAGCGCATCCCCTGAAATTATGGGCGGCACGCCAGTTTTTACTGGTACTAGAGTTCCTGTGCAGACACTTCTGGACTATCTCAAAGCGGGAGAGTCAATCGGATGCCGGGATTGACGGTTAAAGACCTGGAAAAATTACAAGTGCAGCATCCGGACTATCGGATGGAGTTGGTGAGTGGGGAGATTATTGTCATGAGTCCGTCAGGGTATGAATCCGATGAAGTCGCTGCTGAGATTATCGCTCAGTTGCGTAATTGGGTCAGACCTCGTAGGTTAGGGCGAGTGACTGCATCCAATGCTGGATTTATTCTTCCGAATACCGATAAGGACGTGCGTGCGCCTGATGCGTCGTTTGTACGAGCAGAGCGATTGCGGCGAACCACAGGAGACTATGCTCAGTTAGTCCCTGATTTGATGTTTGAGGTCAAGTCTAAAACTGACTCCTTATCTAAGTTGCGTCAGAAGATTCAGGAGTTTTTAGCTTTAGGAACACAGGTTGGGGTTTTAGTTGACCCGCGAAGTCGGACGATGGAGGTTTATCGTCTGGGTGTGGAGAAAGTACTTTTACGGGATGGGGATGTACTTACAGTGTCGGAACTGCTACCGGGATGGGAGATGGCAGTGGCTGAGGTTTGGGCACCAGAGTTTGATTAGGTATCGATGGTATCAAACTCTTCAGAATCAGTATCACCTGCAGCCACCGAACTTTTTGCAATCCCTCGAAGCCGAGACAGGTTTCCCCGTTGCGAGATTGGGTGAGTTTCCCGTTTTAGCGACTCTAAAAGAGTTTGCACTAACTGAAGCGCGATCGATAATAGGCAATTGCAACGCCTGCTTTTGCAATTCCTGTAGTGTCATTCCCAGTTAATCAAAGAAATCTCCTGTGTCTAGCAATGCTCCACATCTTGCACAAACCAAATGCCAAGAGAGACCGCCACCAAACTGGGAATGAGACCAACGCCCTTCGTTGTCACTGAAAACATGCCCCTCTACACTAGTGCAAGGGGATGAAGCGTCTCTGTTCATTCGTAAGCGGCTTTCAAATAGATCGAATTCATCTGGCGGAATATCTTTAAGTTCTATTCTCTCTAATGCCTTATAAGGATCTATGTGGTAGTAGACGCTGTCTTTGTTAAAAATGAGAAGGTCTTCATGAGGATTTCGCTCGTCTTTGTTACTCGAAAAATCTTTGATGTTCTCTGTTACAAAATGAAACTCAACATTGTTCTTAATTGCTTCTGTTTCTTTAACCCATTTCTCGAATTGAAGATAAATCACAGTATCTGCAACTGAGTTTTTGTTCTTGTGGCAGGGAGCTTGTTTTTTAATAGCAATTTGAGAAGCATTGATTAATATTTCAGCAGAACTAGGCAATTTTGTAGTATTTATATTGTCAAAAATGCTTTCAATTATGCCTAGAGCATTTACACCTTTCTTAGCAGATGAATCGATATTATCATTAGCTTTATTTAAAAGAGCTAAAAAAGCTGAGCGTTCAGAAATATCAAGATAATCTTGAATTTTTTTAGCATTTTTAATGTGATTTTTTAATGGACTAGTGTCTTTGCCAACAATACTATCTTTATGACGACTGTACTCTTCAACAGTCACATCAGAAAGCAATATTTTCAACTTGTTTTGGTTAAGACCAGATAGGATACTCTTCAAAAGAGGACGTGATTCTGGTTTGGCAGCTAGAGTTAACCAAATACACGTATCGAAGAGAAGATATTGCATGATTCTAGGGAATACTTTAACTCTATTGGACTAATTGCATAACATACCTTGCAGATAACCTTTGAATACTGCCCGACCGAGAGACGAAGCAGAGCAACTATTAATAGTTTTACCGCATCTACCGATCGCGTTCTTTACCTACTTCGATAGCTGCTGCACAATGCGGTATGTTCTGGTGCAGCCAACCCTTCTTGCAACGCAGCTAACACTACCCCCATATTCCCAACCAATAGGTCATCGGCAACCAACCACAAGCCTGGAAACACTTAACTATGATCATATCGGCTATATCCTCTCTAACCAGCTTGATCCGTTCCAGTACAGCGACTTGTCGTGCAGCATTAGTACATTTGCTTACTCGGATAGTGTTGCCAAAAATTCCTCTGGCATTATTGCCGGAACTGAAGAAGTTACAAAATCAGATGTATTTCGCGTCACAATCATTTCTAAACCTGCAACATTCGCCGCAGCACTCGTCACAGCGTCCTCAAAATCTGCCATAGAACTTTGCAATGCTTGCCGAATTACTTCGTCCGTTACGCTGGCAACTTGAATACGCTGTAATAACCTCGACAGCAGTTCCCGTGCTGCTTCACTACCAATTTGACGGCGTAAGATGTAGAAAATATTGGTTACTGCATGACCTGAAACATACCCCTGTACTTGTTCCTGCGTCACTGTATTTAATGCTTGTGCAGAAGCAATCACAAACGGTTGGCGTTGCGCTAAAACATCCAGCAATACATCGCTATCAAACAGCACCCGCTTCAACTATATTTCTCCTCTAGATAATCCACATAGGATTCTGTTGAATAGTCTGTATGTAGCTGAATCGAACCGATTAGGCTTTGAGTCCAAGGGTCGAGATTAGTCAAAGGTTGTATCGTTGAACTTGGTGAAATAGATGACAACGTTTCTTTTTCGATTGATGCCAACACGGATTGAACTAAACGCCAGCGATCGCTAATTGGCAATTGCAATGCCTGCTTTTGTAATTCCTGCAATGTCATTAGCATTCTCTCCCTTGAAGCTCTCTCTACTAATTGTATTTGTGACGGTGCCTGAGCCGATTACTCCAACACTACGGATTTCGGACTGATTTCAAACTGCAATTGTGAGCGATAGAAACAAATATCAAACTCCATAAAGAAGTTAACTTGCCCTAAAATGAGTGGTACATTTGTAGCCTGCGTCCATGCAAACACGAGTTGGACAGGCTCAAACTGCCCAACGACAGCTTGAACAAGCACGACACTCGCCTCATACTGAGCCAAATTTCCCGTCAAACTTAATGCTGTTGTTTGTTGTTCCCATACATACCCAAGCTCAATTCCTACTGAATACGGAAGCACATTCACGCTTGCTCCGGTGTCCAATAAACCAGATGCTGCAACAGAACTTTGTTGATAAGCCAAAGTGAGAGGCAAGAATGGACGAAAACTGGCTTCGCCCAATGCAACATCACTAGGGATAAAAGGATACCGTTGAGCGTTACGCATGGTCTTGAGTTTTAGCAGCTTGTAGCACTTTTAACATCGTATCGGCTGCTTCAACCGCGTCATAGGGCGACCACACTGGATAAGATTGATCAGGCTTAATCAGCTCGGTTTCTTGTTGGGCTAGTTCCGAGATTAAAACTTGCATGACATAGAATTTATCTGCGCGGCTAAGCCCTCGCAATGTCGAGATTAGTTCTGATGAAACCATGTGATTTGATTAGGTAACAGCATTTGAATTGTTATACCGCTCTATCTGCCTAATTTAGAGCTACTCTAGAGGGTTCTGTCCCATGAGACTTGATAAACTATTGAGTACGGAACCCGGAGGTCAAAGACTTATGCTTAAAGACTCCCTAATTATTAGCGCATCTCCTGAGATTATGGGCGGCACCCCAGTTTTTACGGGTACTAGAGTTCCTGTGCAGACGCTTTTGGACTATCTCAAAGCAGGAGAATCGATTGACGATTTTTTAGATGGGTTTCCTACTGTGACCAGAGAGCAGGTCATCGCCTTACTGGAATCTTGTCTAGTGTTATCTGAAGGTTAACTCATTGTACTTTTGCCCAAAAATAGCCAAATCAACCAAACGATGTAATGAATCGTGACAATCGCCCAAAATACAGCCTGATAGGACTTCTTACTACTTTTGTGTCGCAGTCTTCGCTGGGCTACAAATCCACCCAACCATCCACCCGCAAGTTCACACAGATGCAGTGTCTTCTCTGGCGTTCTCCAGGCCCGTCGGTTAGCACGAGACTTGTCATCAGCGTATAGGGCAAAGGTCAGTAGACTCATCGCAGGATAAAGAATGAGTGGAAGCGGATTGGAAGTCGTCCAAGCAAAATGAATCGCCCCAACTAAAGGCAGAATCGACAACAGCAACACCTCCAACACTGGAAACGGAGATGTGGATGCAGCGTTAGATGTAGCTTTGTTATTCAAAGATGACGCGGTTGGCTTGCTTCTTGCGCCTAAAATGAAGGCGTTGCAAGCGCTAAGTTTGCCATCTTGACCAGCTACGGCATGGTAGTAGATTGTATCGCCTACTTGTGGACGACGAGTCGCGTCTTTGAGTTCAGATATGTGCAGAAAAATTTCTTGACTTCCATCAACGGGTTGAATGAAGCCAAATCCGCGATCATCTTTCCATTTTGTGAGTTGTCCTCTGCGTATACCAAGCTTCATAAAGCAGTTCTAGACCATGAACTTTGTCATCCACTAACAAATCTCAAGTACCGTCACAACCAGAGGATTAAGCAGTCCAACTAATTATCCAACCACACAGGGTGATCTAATCACCATACCAATGATGTTATGCCGCACCCACCGTTCTAACTCCCTTGTTGGAAATGCTTTATTGATAAATTGATAAGTGCAATTTAACACACCCAAATTTTGTAATACTACCGAATAAAGCAGTCTAACACTGCTAAGAAGATAGTTTTACCGCATCTACCGATCGCGTTCTTTACCTACTTCGATAGCTGCTGCAAAAATGCGGTATGTTCTGGTGCCGTAGATATGGAATGAAGTTTCAAGCAGAAACAGTTAGTTTTTGAGGGCTTGGGATGCTTGAGTAGCGGAGTGATTCCCACGTTCCTTGGAGAGTTGGTCGATGGTGTCTCCAATAACTGTGGTTAAACTTTTGCGGGTTTGGGCGTGGTTAGTTTGCTCGGTTTTCAAGGCATCGAGAAGGCGATCGCGTTCTCCCATGATGTCTTTGAGCTTTGTCCGCAATTCCTCAACGGTCTGCATCTTCGCTAGTTCCTGCTCAATGGCTGATGCCGATTCTGGGTCATCGGCTTTCGGGCGCGAACTCTCCCCTTGCAGTTGCCGTAGTTCGGCTTTGAGGGTTTCGACCTGTTGTTGGGCAAGCCGTGCTTCTGTTCGGCGCTGCTGTGCTTCAGTATTGTATAGTTGACGCCAGTTATCTGCACTTTCGTAAGCTGTATCGCGATCGCTAATCGTCTCAGCTAGTTGCTGCTTCAGTGCTTTGATTTGCGCTAACCACTGCGTGACATCGTTGCTCATCAACCAGTGTTCCTCTCTTAATTGCTGTCAAATACTGCCTTGTGTAGATCGCATGACTGACCACTTACATAGGTCAATTGTCCATAAATTTGGCACAGTAATTCGTAAGATCAATATCAAGTTCGATTAGTTACTTCATTGGGTGGATCGGGGTGCTTTGCTAGTGGTGGCGTAATTAGTTGCATCTGTACAACCGATAACGGACAGAGAGTGACCACTAATATACGAAGAATTCAAGCGTACTTGATATAAGATACCTCGCTGCCAAAATCAGAGCTTATGTTATCTTCCCGTTTTTTCCGTTTCTTTCGTTACTTAAATTTGGGAACTTTGAGGAAGACGTTCGCCCGTGCTATGAAACGTCGGTTGATGGGTTTGTCTGCTGAGATGGCATACAACGCCATGTTGGCTCTATTTCCAGCAATTTTGGCAGTTCTCACAGCGATTGGATTGTTTGAAGAATCTTTACAAGACACCTTCCGCGACTTGGCAAACCAACTGAGCCAAGTCGCACCCGACCAGGTACTGGAACTCATTCGTGCGTTTAGAGATGAGATTAGCCGGACAAAAAGTAGCAGTCTATTTTCTTTTAGCTTCCTCTTAGCGATTTGGACAGCTTCTGGAGCACTTAGTGCCGCGATGAATGCCCTCGATCAGATCCATGAAATTCCTTCACAACAAACACGACCCTTTTGGAAAGCCAAGTTGATTTCTCTGGGTCTAACAATCGGCAGTATCGTACTTCTGGTTACTGCCTCTTTCCTGGTATTCATCAGTGGTTGGCTTGTGGGAATGGTAGCCCAACAGAGTGGAGTTGGGATTTTATTAACACTCTGGCGACTTTTGAGTTGGCCCTTGGCTTTGGGAATCGTTGCCACTGCCTTTGCCTTTATCTACCGCTTTGGCCCAAGTCGTTGGACTCAAGGAACACCGATAATGCCAGGAGCCGTTTTGGCAGCGATTTCGTGGGCAATTTTATCGGGGCTATTTCGGCTCTACGTCGCAAATTTCGGCAATTACAACAAAGTTTACGGTGCTGTGGGTGCTGTGATTGTCTTACTGCTTTGGCTTTATATGACTTCTTTGGTACTTTTATTGGGCGACCAGCTCAACGTTACGGTGGGAAAGGCAATGCAACGGGCTAAAGCTGCTTCTATCGAGGCAGCTAAGACAGAAGAATCTGCGATCGCTAAATCCAACACGGTCGAGGATAGACAATCTTGAATACTGATGTAGCCTCAACTGACAACTTAGTTCTCCTCAACCTCCAAAAGTGCCACCGAGACTGCACCAAACGCAAAAGCCAAAACCATTGGCATAGGCGACTTTAGCAAGTAACTCAAAATTGCAGCAACGACGGTCACTACTACGGCGGAAATTGACAAAAATCTTTCGTCCCTACTCAAGCCTTTTTCCGCTTTAATTAATCTAAGAACCCTAGGTGGAATTGGCTCAGGCATGACTGCTCCTGGCGGAAATGCCCAGTAGTGACAACGCTCTACATATAAATCTGTCCAACCATTCTCAAAACACCAGTCTTTAACCCATTCTTCGCAGTAGTGTTTCATCGTCATTTGTTAAATTTTTATTAATTTATAGTTAGTAGTTTTTGTGCTTGCCTGAGTTAGGCTTGCGCTTTTTGAGAAGACTAACAGAAGTGAGCCTTGCTTCACTCAAAAAGATACTAAATTTTACGCTAAAGAACTTTCACTGTTTCAAACTCTACCAATGATAATATCGTTCACTCAAGCTTTAGAGGGATTGACAACCAAACGAGTGTTCTTCGCTGCTCAATATCTATAGCAGAAAGCCGTCAGCTATCAGCGACCAACTTTTTGTTTTCCTTGCTCTGGCTAGGTTTCATACACCTGAGTTGTCCCTTATCTCTCCAGGAAACCGCTATAAACACAAGCTGCTGATTTAATTAAGTAAAGATATGCAAATCAAGAATGAAATACTTGAAATACAAACGGAGCAAGGAATTTGTATTCGTAATATTACGCCTCAAATTGTAAAAATTCTTGAAGCAACCGCCTTCAAAACAGGTCAAGTTTTAGTATTCTCCCGGCACACAACAACAGCACTAGCAATTAATGAAAATGAAGAAAGATTACTAGAAGATATCAAGCGGCATTTGGGAAAGTTAGCGCCTGAGTCAGAAAAGTATTTACACAACGACCTGCACTTAAGAGATGTTCCACCGGATGAGCCGATGAATGCTCATTCTCACCTCATGGCAATGATGCTGAGTACCAGTGAAGTGATTCCTGTGGTGGATGGTCAATTGGCTTTAGGGACTTGGCAATCCGTCTTGTTTTTTGAGCTGGATGGTCCCCGAAAACGGACTGTGTTTATACAGATTACGGGTGAGTAAGCTGATGTGCATTGATAGCACTTCTCGTTTGAGTGAAATAAGAGACCTAATCCTGTCAAGGTTAAGGCGCGTAGGTGATAGGTTTTAAGGGAGAAGCTATGGTTACGGTGAACTGAAGGGCAAATAATGATGTGGCTTGTCGTCGCTAGTGAGACATGGTAATTACCAGCTTGCCAATTACCCGTCCCTGTTCGCTAGTAGTATGAGCAGTGGCGACTTCGGATAAAGGATAGGTTTGCTGAATAAGCGATCGCATTTTACCCGCTTCAATGAGTTCCTTGAGAAAGCCTAAATCCTTGCTATTCGATTGAGCGATGACCAGTTTCGCTTTCTTACCGGGTAAGAAGAATGTGAGGCAACCCTGCACTAAAGTGTCAGGCATGGGCAAGGTATTAACGTAAATCCCATTCGGCTTCAAAATCGCTTGGCAGCTAGAAAAGGATTGCTTGCCAACCGCATCCAAAATAATGTCGTACTGCCTTGTATCTTGAGTAATGTCCGTGCTGGTGTAATCAATAACATGATCAGCACCTAAGGATGTCATCAACTCCAGATTCTTGGTGCTGCAAACGGTTGTCACCTCAGCACCAAGCGCCTTAGCAATTTGCACGGCAAAAGTCCCTACGCCGCCTGAACTACCATTGATTAAGACTTGGTGTCCCGACTGAATTAAACCTAAGTCTCGCAATGCTTGCAAGGCAGTCGTTGCAGCAAGAGGAACTGCCGCTGCTTGTTCATAAGTCATGTTATTGGGTAATAGACAAGCGGCCCTTTCTGACACAGCCGCATATTCAGCGTAAGCGCCTCCCGGTATGGAATCGAGGTAGGCGTAGATTTCGTCACCCGCTTTGAAGCGTGTCACCCCGGCACCCACCTCCACAACAGTTCCCGCAACATCAAAGCCTAATACAAGGGGGAAATTGTAGCCTGTAAGAAGTTGAAGCTGTCCGGAGCGGATTTTCCAATCCACAGGATTAACACTGCTTGCCTGAACTTTTACTAGCATCTGCTCAGGCTTGATTCGAGGCTGTTCAATGTCTGTATAGTGCAAGACAGAAGCCGAACCATATTGATTAATCGTGACCGCTTTCATTAACAGATTTACTCCTTTAGGCAACAATCAACTTGCGGATTGAGTCTGCCATAGTTTGGCTAGCTGTGTCTGCTGTGACGATTTCAATTTGTTCATCACTACTACTGCCTAACCCTAGCTGTACTGCTCTTTGGATTTGTTCTAAATCCCAGACAGAACCACGAGAGACAGCGTCTGTCGTACCAAGCGATCGCAAAATCCCAATCGCCACAACATCGACAGCCACACGATCAGTCCCTGCCAAAATTACACCAGACTTAACCTTCTTGCCTGCTTCTGGCCCACCATTCACCAGTGCTTCCACGCCATCGACTAATACCAGTGCGGGTTGGTAAGCTTTATTGATTTCAGCAATCATCAAGCGTTGATGCGGTGAGGAGTGTAGTTCTTGCATGTAGTTATAAGAGTTGCCAGGAACATACTTGGCAACCATTCCTACTGTGTTTTTCAGGGAGAGAGTGAAATGTCCTCCAAAGCGATGTGTTTTTAAGCAGCAGGTGTTGATGACAGCACCCGCATCGAGAACCGGACGTGCGATCGCAAATCCCTGTTGCCAGTGGGTACCCTCAGCCGGAAAAGATTGCCAATCATCGGCACCCATTTCATCAAACACAATCGCCTTCAACCCATAACGCTCAGCTAGCTGAAATACGCCTTTTGTCTGCATCGCTTGACGAGTATCCGCCATACCAGAGCGATCGCCTATCGTAATTTGTCCAGCACCCGCGTTCTGTAATTCCTGTACTAAGGCTTCTAGCAGTTTCGTATCCGTTGCCGCCGGGGCGGGGTCAGCCGTATTGTAGTTAGGCTTGAGGAACACAGTCTGACCAGAAATTCCTTGAGGCTGGAGTAAATCCAAAGCTTTACGAGTACCAGAAATTCGGTCTTCACTACGCACAAGGACAACCCGACTGACGTTTTGAGCCGCTGATTGAGTGTTAGGCGTAGCCGCAGGGGTTGGTGTGGTAAGTTCAGGAACTCTGGCATCTGCCGTTTCTGACGGTGATTGCACAGCACGGCAAGCTGTAGGCAGGATAGAAGCGCCTGCTGCCAGTCCAGCCAGTCGCAGTACTTGGCGTCTTTTATATTTGGAGAAAGAATCAGAAGATCTCATAGGTTCATGCTAGCTAACCACTGTTAAGACAGGCATGACCAAGCTCAAGGTTCAAATTCAAGCGATTTGTTCAAGTAAGCCCTAGCAGTCACCAAGGCGACTCTTGACTCTCGCCAAATACTAAAACCTTAACCCGTCACTCTTCTGCCTTCTGCCATACCAGATGGTCAGGGGTTACAGTCCCCCTCAAATCTTTTGTAATCTATGCTACTATTTAACACTTCGCTTCCCTTTGGTTGTTGTCTCACCTCTCATGCACAAGTTTCTAAAAGCTGACTGCTGATAGCTGAAAGCTGACAGCTCTTACTGAGAAGCGATCGCAGTTGCCTACTTACAATCTGACGCCCTTGTCTATTGACTCTGTTAAGTTGGAGAAGATGAAGGGTTCAGTCTCCAAAACCTTACTTTTTGTAAAATATTTTTTTACTCTCTACCTAAGGGCTTAGCTACTGTGCTACCTTCGGGAAGAGAGTTAATTCGGTTGCAGGTTTTGTTTTCATTGACAGGCTTATTGCTTTTAGTCTTGACAGGCTTCTCTCCGAAATCTACATCTCTACACCCTTCTGATTTTGGAGAAGATCCATGTCAATTTATGTAGGCAACTTATCCTACGAGGTTACTCAAGAAGACCTCAGTGCTGTTTTTGCAGAATACGGTTCTGTAAAGCGGGTTCAGTTACCCACTGACCGTGAAACCGGTCGTCTACGCGGCTTTGGTTTTGTGGAAATGGCAACAGAAGCTGAAGAAGCAGCGGCTATTGAGGCACTAGATGGTGCTGAATGGATGGGTCGTGATTTGAAAGTTAACAAGGCTAAGCCTCGTGAAAGCAGAGGTCCTGGCGGCGGTGGCGGTGGTGGTGGTCGTGGTGGAAACTTCTCTCGCCGCTACTAAACCCTAAAGCTAAGCTTCTCTAGCTTTGTATAACTGAAGGCAATAAAGTAGTCAGCCTATTCAGACTACTTTATTGCCTTCTTTAGTTTTATCGTCCTCTAACCACCAACGGGCAATCTAACCTTTCACGCAGACAACCTGCTTCAGTGTTGCCACAACCTCCACAAGGTCAGACTGATTAGCCATCACCTCGTCAATTGGCTTATAAGCACCTGGAATTTCATCCAAAACACCCTCATCCTTACGGCACTCAATACCTTGGGTTTGCTCAACCAAATCATCCAGTGAAAAGTGCTTCTTCGCTTTGTTGCGAGACATCAAACGTCCGGCACCATGCGAACAGCTACAGTAGCTGTCGTGGTTACCCTTACCCTTGACGATGAATGACTTTGTCCCCATCGAACCAGGGATAATGCCGTAATCTTCCTCTCGCGCCCGAACAGCACCCTTGCGCGTAACATACACGTCTTCACCAAAATGGACTTCCTTCTCGGCGTAGTTGTGATGGCAGTTCACCGATAGCAGAGGCTTAGTTGGCTTACCCCCAGCGAGATGCTTCTCCACAATTCGTTGGAAGCGTGCCATCATCACATCGCGATTGAAACGCGCATAGTCCTGCGCCCACTGTAAGTCTCGCCAGTAGGCAGTAAATTCTGGAGTCCCTGCAACAAAGTAAGCTAAATCTGGATCGGGCAAAGTGGTGTCTGCCAGTTTCGCCAATTGCTTAGCGGTGCTGATATGGTTCTGCGCTAGCATGTTGCCGATATGGCGTGAACCAGAATGCAACATCAACCAGACAGCATTTTCGGTATCGAGGCAAACCTCAATAAAGTGATTCAATTTGTTACTAATTGCTTGCTAAGCTTATTAAGTCTCCACAGCCTAAGTTCAACACTGTTTCGACTTCTGCTTAACACTTTCATTGAAGACTCAAGTGAATGGGTAGTAATAAAGTGATCTTCTTCAGATGTCCAAGGCTTCCTATTGTTCACCCGCTTCATATCACTAGGGCGGCACCAACTCAGCACTTCACTTACCTTAGTTAGCTTTCTGGGTAAAGCTAGACAATCGTCATAGTATAAGTTTTTTGCTAAAAGTTGAGCATCCTCTTTGTACACAACTATGTTGTAGACTCTATCCCTAGTGTTTCTATTAACAGTCTTTACTTTACCCGTAATCTGACTGATTAATTCTAGATACTCCACAGCAATGTGTGAACTAGACGTAACCAGGGATAGAAAAGGGAACCCTTTAGAGGTGAGTCCTAACGAACCATCACCGTCTATCAGACCTCTAACATAATCCACTTTAGAGAAGCTACAACTAGGTGGCTTTATTAATTCTGACTTACTACCACTCGGTAATCCCCATAATTCAAGATAATCTCGAAATCGTTTATCGTAAACCTTCAAAACAACGGATGTGTGATTACTACTAAAGTTAGTTGTACGCACACGCTCAGTAACAGAAGAATTGAAGGGTATAAGACTCTTGAATGCCCAAAGTATGTCCTCATCCTTCTTGCTGACCTCTATACTTAAGCGACCGCGATTACGAGTGCTATTGTACAGATGACCATCGGTTTGAATGAAGCCAAACAAGTAGGCGAAATGGGGAACTTCGAGGCTGATATTAGTGGGTTCCATGACCTCACAATATCATGAATGAAAGTTGCAATTGACCAAGACATTTCTGCTTGGTTCTATACCTTCCTATTTGGTATAGTTCGGAGCACACCTTCATCCTAATTAATTAGGATGCCCAAGTCCCTCTGCTCTCTACGGGGCGTATTATCGCTTCCCTCGGTATTGGCATCTCAGCTTCCACCGATTTGGACGAGTTTTGATTACTGCATTACTACAGTAAGGGGCAATCTTTCACCCCCTCCAAGAGAACCCATCTGTTTCATGGCTTTTCCCTCTAGGCGTTGTACTCCAGAATGAAGTTCTTTGAAATCACGCCACCCTGGCCAGTTAGCTACAGTTTTCTCAACATCTTTGTTTTGGTTAAAGCCAACCGGGATTGCTGCTTCAATATCCAGACGAATCTGCTTGAGTTTCCCCTCCAATTGTTCAGCAACAAATGGAGTTTTGATTGCACTCATCCCACAACCAACATCCACCCCGACAGCGGCCGGGATAACAGCATCTTTGGTTGCAACGACAGAACCCACTAACGCTCCTTTCCCCAGGTGAACATCTGGCATTAGCGCCACATGCTTAAACACAAATGGCAGTGAAGCAACGTTCTTTGCCATTTTTGTTTCATCTGAGCCAAGGGAATGATTCGCCCAAGAGAGAACTGGTTTTGGGGTTGAAATTTCCAGCTTTTCGTATGGCATAAACGTTTGCCTCTAACAACATCTGTAACACAGGAATCAGCTTGCGATCGCCTTTTGGGCAGCGCTAAGGGCAATCGCTCAGCTCATCCTGGAATTACTTCTTTTATACTACATTTATACTACAAGCGCCAGCAGATTTGTAAAGAATTGAAAACAGTAGTAAAGCTGATTTAAGAAAGAGAAACTACATTAAAATTTGTAAAGAGGGCAAGGCTTTCTCTGGCTGCCCTAGTGAGTCAAGAGCAATCCACGCAAATATAGGTCTACGGCTATGGCAGTTCGCAAGGATACACTTTGGGATCGTTTCTTATCTCCAATCATCCGAAGCTTTATTGATGAAGAAAAGTTGCGGCAGTTCTATGAAAGTAAGGACTGGCAAGCCGAGAGCGATCGCTTCCGTCGCCCTGATGTAACATATCCTCAGTACTACAGTAGTCAAAACTTCCACGGCATTGAGGGAGGCTACCTTAATGGTGGTGCAGCAACCTCCTATGACCCGATTACCCAATACGTGCTACCCCCTAGCGAAAAATGGGTACGTCAAGGCTTGATTGATAGCATTCAGGGAAAGCCACGAAGAATTTTGGACTTGGGCTGTGGCACGGGTTCTACTACACTGATGTTGAAGCAAGCGTTTCCTCAAGCCGAGGTAATCGGGCTAGATTTGTCACCCTATATGCTGGTAATGGCTGACCACAAAGCGAAAGCCGCAAGGTTAGATGTTCAATGGCGTCACGGCAAGGCAGAAGAGACAGGTTTCCCGGATGCCTCATTCGACTTAGTTACAGCATCCTTGTTGTTTCACGAGACACCCCCAAGCGTAACTAAGGCAATTTTACGGGAATGCTTCCGGTTACTTACGGCAGGTGGGGAAGTTTTAATTTTGGACGGCAATCAGAAAACGATACGCCAAGTCGATTGGTTAACTGAAGTTTTTGAGGAACCGTACATCAAAGCTTATGCGGCTGGTAATTTAGATGCTTGGATGGGGGCAGCAGGTTTTGAAGCGGTACAAACAAAGGACGTGTTTTGGTTGCAGCAGGTAACGCAAGCAATGAAACCTATCCCAGTTGAGGGTTATTCAGCAGCACAGCAGGTATCTACCAGTAAGACACTTGATGATTTTGGTTCTGAGGGCTTTCCTGCCCCAGCTTTCTAGCACAACGGCATGACTTTAAAGGCAGTTCTGTTTGATTTTAATGGTGTCATTATTAAAGATGAAGCAATTCACCAGCAGCTAATTGAAGCGATTCTGATTGAGGAAAATCTACGTCCCTCTCCTCAGGAGTACCGGGAAATTTGTCTGGGGAGAAGCGATCGCGTTTGTCTTACTGATATACTCAAACGTCGAGGTCGAGTCGTTACAGACAGCTACCTAGATCAGATTATTACCCGCAAAGCCGAAGCTTACCAGCGCCAGCTAGAAACACTGGAGAAGTTGCCTATCTATCCAGGTGTGGAAGACTTGATTTTCCAAATTCGTGTCGCGCAGTTGCCGATGGGTGTTGTCAGCGGCGCACTCCGTTGTGAGGTAGAACTGGTACTGAGTCGCGCTCAGTTGGCGCAATACTTTACAGTAATCGTAGCGGGTGACGACATTAAGGTGAGTAAGCCTGAACCCGATGGCTATCTTCTTGCCGTTGAGCAGTTAAATCAGCAGTATCCTGAGTTGAAAGCCGATGCTTCAGAATGTTTAGCCATTGAAGACACGTTCGCTGGAATTGAAGCGGCGAAGCGGGCTGGAATGCAGGTTGTTGGAGTAGCAAATACCTATCCTTTTCATATGCTTCAGCGTCAGGCTAGCTGGACTGTAGATTATCTTAATGAACTCGAACTCGACCGAGTACAGCAAGTCTATTCTGGCACTACACATCAGCCTAGCCGTATATAGGGAGTAGAGACTAATGGGGACAAGCAGGACAAGGGAGATTTTTTTTATGTCTTTTTCACTACTCCTGTTCCTAAGCTGGAGTTCAATTCTATTCCTCCGGACAGATGGATCGTACAGAAAGTGTTACAATAAGAAACGGTTATTTAAGGTTTTAGGATTTAATCTAGAATCCGAGGTAACTAGGGGAATTAGCTCAGTTGGTAGAGCGCGGCGATCGCACCGCCGAGGTCAGGAGTTCGACTCTCCTATTCTCCACTTTTACGTTTATCAAGATAATGTACGCTTTGTTAAGAGATTTGTAACTCTTGTATCAACTTGTGTGATCTTGCCCGTGGTATCTCCAGATCAGCTATTGTAGAGAAGACAAAAGAATTCTTAAGGAATTCTTAAGTAATGCCGTGTTCTGAACGGATCACTTACACGGTCTTCAAAGACCAGTTTCCCCCAAACCCCAGCAAGCGCCAGGGTTTTTACCTAAAAAGGAGATTCTATGACTCCCACAATGCTGCGACAGTTATGGTCTTTAATTGAAACAACTCAGACCAATCTACTGCTGAAACAGGATGATGCAAGTTTGGTGCAGTGGATACTAAAGCAATTCAAGCAAAAGCGATCGCTTGATACCCAGGAAGCTGATATTATAAGCGATTACATCTACTCCCGGATATCTCTCATCCGCGATTTGGCAGCGCAACGTTAGTAGTTCAGTCAAGCCATCGATACCTCAGCCCAGCTCACTCCTCGCTTCAGCAATCGGAAAAGCGCGAGACCTTTAAGCTTGTCCTTTGTTCTATCAAGAGCCGTCCCTCAAAGGGTCTATGAAGAACTGTATAGGTTTATACCTTCTAGGGAGTCTGATAGACAAATAATATCAAGTAACGATGAAGGAATCGAAATAAGGGCAAGGGGTTCATGGGTAGATGGAGTTATTGGCGTAAAGCTGGTTCTTTGCTAGCTGCCACAGTATTTGTTGTCTCGTTGGGAGCCTGTGCTACGGGAGATCCCAAACAAGCGGCGACAACCCAAGGTAGTTCTCAAGCTCAAGCCGGAGCTTCAGGTACATTAGCGAAGATAAAAAGTCGCGGCAATCTGATTTGTGGGGTTAGCGGTCAGTTGCCTGGGTTTAGTTTTGTAGATTCACAAGGGAAATACTCTGGACTTGATGTTGATGTGTGCCGTGCGATCGCGGCGGCTATCTTTAACGATCCAGAAAAAGTTGAGTACCGTAACCTCAGTGCAGCTCAACGATTTACAGCATTACAATCCGGTGAAGTAGACCTCCTGAGCCGCAACACAACTTTAACAATTAGCCGGGAGACTTCAACCGGATTAGACTTTGCCCCTGTTGTCTTTTATGACGGACAGGGCATGATGGTAAAACAGTCTAGTGGTATCAAAGACTTAAAAGGCTTAGAAGGTAAATCGGTCTGCGTTCAAACAGGGACAACAACCGAGCAAAACCTAGCTGACCAAATGCGGAAAGCTGGAGTTAAGTACACGCCGATTGTCTTTGAAGATGACAACGCTACCTTCGCCGCTTACCAAGAAGGACGCTGTGAAGGCGTTACTACAGACCGTTCTGGACTAGTATCGAAACGCTCAACATTACCGAATCCTGATGAAAATCTGGTTCTTGATGTTGTGATGTCAAAAGAACCCCTTGCCCCAGCCGTCAAACAGGGTGACCCTCAATGGACTGATGTGGTGAGGTGGGTCGTCTACAGCTTGATTCAAGCAGAAGAGTCGGGCGTTGACTCGAAAAATGTTGATCAAATCGCCTCAAGCACAACTGACCCTGAAGTGAAGCGTCTCTTGGGTACAGAAGGAGATTTGGGTAAAGGGTTAGGACTTGAAAATAACTTTGCTGTGCAGGCGATTAAAGCAGCAGGTAACTACGGCGAGATTTATGAGCGCAACCTTGGCGAGAGTACACCCTTTAAGCTAGAGCGTGGACAAAATGCGCTCTGGAGTGAGGGTGGCTTGATGTATTCCCCACCATTCCGCTAAGGTAAGCCCGATGACTACACAATCGTCTCGTGGAAATTCACTAGGGTTGTCTGATTTCAAGAACTTTTCAACCCTAGTACGGGATAGCCGCTTCTGGAAGTTAGCTGGACAGGTCATTGCCATCGTTGCTGTGGGACTGTTTTTTGCCCTTCTCTGGCACAATCTCAACTTCAACTTGCAGCGGTTGGGTATCCCATTTGGTTACGGTTTCTTAGGTAGCCAAGCTTCTTTCGATATTGGTGAAAGTCTCATTCCCTTTAGCCCTTCTGATAGCTTTGGTAAAGCGATGAGGGTGGGGTTGATTAACACGCTACGGGTGTCGGCAATCGGCATCATCCTCGCGACACTTTTGGGATTAGTTGTTGGTGTTGCCCGTCTATCTGATAACTGGTTAGTTCGCAAGTTGGCGCTTGTCTATGTCGAGATCTTCCGGAATACACCTTTACTGCTACAACTGGTCTTCTGGTATACGGTTTTCAACAAATTGCCAGCGCTTGATGCTCAAACTGCTCCATCGTTGATTCCGTTTTACTTTACAAAGCGTGGTATGGCTGTCCCTTGGATTAATCCAACATCAGGGACAGGAATTTGGCTGATTTTACTAGCAAGTGGAATTTTGGCAGCCGCGTGGCTTGGGCGTTGGCGTACTCGTTTGCGGGTGGAACAAGGTATCCCTAGTAAACGGTTGCTGTGGTCAGGAGGGGCAATTGCCAGTGCAGCACTACTGGCTTTAATCATCAGCCGGACAGCCCCGTTTAACCTAACAATTCCGAGAGTGGAAGGTACACAACTCCTAGGTGGGCTGCAACTCTCTCCAGAGTTCAGTGCCTTGCTTATCGGACTGACGATCTTTACTGCGAGTTTTATTGCTGAGATTGTCCGTGCTGGAATTCAATCGGTACCGAAAGGACAGGGGGAAGCGGCACGCGCTTTGGGACTAAAATCTGGAATTATCACGCGACGAGTAATTTTACCTCAAGCTTTACGAGTAATTGTGCCACCCCTGACAAGTCAGTACCTGAACTTAGCAAAGAATTCTAGTTTAGCGATCGCAATTGGCTTCCCTGATCTCTATGCCGTCTCAAACACAACGCTTAATCAGACAGGTCGTGCGCCAGAAGTTTTTCTGATCATTGCTGGAACTTACCTCACAATTAGTTTGACTATTTCCCTACTCATGAACCTGTATAACCGCACCGTACAAATTAAAGAACGGTAAATGTCAGTGGTTGGTCATAAGCAGCTATTTAACAACCAACAACTAACAACTAACAACTAATAACTAATAACTAATAACCAACAACTAACAATGACCCTTGAAATGGCTCCCCCACCCAGCGTCAGACCAACACCCTGGAACTGGGCGCGGAAAAATTTATTTAGTACCTGGTACAACGTTATCCTCAGCGTTGTTTTCCTGTTGGTAATATTTCAGGCAATCAGTAGCTTTCTGGTGTGGGCAACGACACAGGCAAAATGGGCTGTGGTCAGCGATAACTTGAGGCTATATTTTGCAGGTCGCTTTCCTGCGGACTCAGTCTGGCGTCTGTGGCTCATCTTGGCAATCATCACCTTCCTGGGAGGTCTAACTTGGGGGAATCTCCAAATGCAATCTCGCCCTTGGAGTCGTCCTGTATTGATTGGATTTGCGATCGCTGTAGCCTTAGTTTTGATTTCGCCCATTGGATTGAATGCTCGCCTCATCCTCTGTGGACAGATTGCTCTTGTGGCAGTTGGCTATTGGGTTGGACGACAGCTCGATATCAAATTTAGCCGTTGGCTACCCCTCCTCTGGGTTATCTCTATTCCAGTTGTCTTCTGGTTGCTCAAAGGTGGCTTAGGCTTAGAGAATCTTCAGACTAGCGTATGGAGTGGTCTAGTACTAACCTTATTGACAGCCGTTCTTAGTATTAGCCTATCGTTTCCCCTAGGCGTTTTACTTGCTCTTGGACGCCAAAGTCCCCTGCCAGTAGTCCGTTTACTTTCAACTCTCTACATTGAAATTGTTCGGGGAGTACCATTAATCAGCATCCTATTTCTCGGTATGGTGATGCTGCCTTTTTTCCTGCCACCAGAACTCAGCCAGGTGGATCGGGTGCCAAGAGCGATAATAGCATTGACTTTATTTAGTGCTGCCTACATCGCAGAAGATGTGAGAGGGGGTCTACAATCCGTACCTCGTGGACAGGGAGAAGCTGCACGGTCACTAGGTTTAAGTGCGCCCTTAGTTGTTCTCCTGATTGTGCTACCTCAAGCGATACGTGCTGTGATTCCAGCACTTGTAGGAACGTTTCTGGGATTGTTCAAAGACACATCCCTACTTTCTATCTTTGGATTTTTAGATTTGTTTGGAATATCGAAAACAATTCTTGCCAACCCAGCATACATTGGGCGTTCCAATGAAGCTTATCCATTCATCGGCTTGATCTACTGGGTTTTCTGTTATGCGATGTCATCCGTCGGTCAACGCCTCGAAGCCAGTATGAATGTCGGACAGCGCTAGAGTTTAATCAAGAACTGGTGGTTGGGAAGCGCTCTCAATTACCTATTCCTATTCACCAATCACTAATTTAGGTAAAAAATTATGGAAGATCAGCAAGCAAATCTAGTTTTAGATGATTCCCAGTTAACGGCTCAAGAGCAAGTCATCATCGCGACAGATGTCCATAAGTGGTACGGTCAGTTTCACGTCCTCAAGGGTGTAAGCATGACGGTGCATCGTGGGGAAGTTGTCGTTGTAATGGGTCCCTCTGGTTCGGGAAAATCGACGTTTATCCGAACATTTAATGCTTTAGAGGAATTCCAACAAGGAAAAATCGTCATTGATGGGATTGAACTCTCCCATGATTTGCGTAACATTGATGCAATTCGCCGGGAAGTGGGGATGGTGTTTCAGCAATTCAACTTGTTCCCACACCTGACTGTGCTAGAAAATGTCACTTTAGCCCCGATCTGGGTACGGCGACAGAAAAAGGCACAAGCCGAAGAAAACGCAATGAAGTTGCTGGAGAAAGTAGGAATTTTGGAACAGGCGAAGAAGTTCCCTGGTCAGCTATCGGGAGGGCAACAGCAACGGGTTGCGATCGCACGCGCCTTGGCGATGCAACCTAAGATTATGCTATTTGATGAGCCAACATCTGCCCTTGACCCAGAGATGGTAAGGGAAGTGCTTGATACAATGCGATCGCTTGCTCAGAGCGGGATGACAATGGTTGTTGTTACTCATGAAGTTGGTTTTGCCCGTGAAGTAGCTGATCGAATTGTCCTCATGGACGGTGGTGTGTTGGTGGAAGAAGCAAAACCAACAGAATTCTTCCAGAATCCCAGAGAAGAACGGACTCGTAAGTTCCTATCTCAAATTCTCTAGCTATCTAAGGTTTGAGAAACAAAGACGTATCTTAATCTTTTCAGTCCTTGTCACTGTGTAAATTTTCCATACATTACACAGTTGGCTTAAGCATGACAGCGATTTTCTTTTTAAAAGCGTAATTTGTACCTAGATTATGGGGTGTTTGAGTACGAATGAAGAAGCACAAGCCCCTGTAAGCGTTACTTACACTGAATTTCAACAATTATTTCAAACCAAACTACATCCTCAGAATCTGGGATACAACTCGTAATAGGTATTTATAGCAGTCGCCAAGGTGATTAGGACTTGCGCTAAATACTGAAACCTTTGCCAGTCAATCTTTTCCCTTCTGCCTTCTGCCCTCTGCCCTTTGCTATATTGCTCCGAAATTAGGCAGCCAAAACAGAGATGCTTAATCATTGGAGAAAGTCCCGACCCTTGGCAACAGTGCTTCTCTTAGCTATGGTTAGCTTAGAGATGGAGATTGTCTGCTAAGCTAATGTGCATTTAAACTACACATTGAATTTAGTTAGTTTTTGTTCACTACTAACTGTTGCCCGTTGTCACTCAACAGTTAAGAGTCAACGCATAGGGATTACTTAAAGCAAGTAAGTTAAATGCGAGAGCAGATAATCTATGTTGTGTTCAATAATGTGCTTATTCTAAAGAGGCAGTTTCCTCTTTAAGATGTCAGTTTTGTCTAGATTTCACAGAAGTATTAGCTAGTGTACAAAATTCATTTTGTTTATCATTCAAGTCGAGGCTCTGATGCTGTATGGAAGCCTGATGAAAACATGGATTGGTTTGCAACTTACCCGATTATTCCTAGAGTAGGAGATTGTATAGGCTTCGGTTCTTATTGGTTTAGGGTTGATGAGGTTTTCCTTTATAGCCAACAGCAGTCTGCTAATGAAGTGCCTGCACTGATTAACTGTTCCTATTATGGATCGAGCCAAAGTTTTAATAAATAATATAGTGAGTCTCAGGTGGATGAGGTACAGACTTCTGGGTTTTCGGGAATTGGGTGACGCTGGCATCCGGAGGTTCCCTCCGGATGAGGAAGCGCACCCGCAGGGAATTGGGAATTGGGAATTGGCAAGAAAGTAAGATGTGCCTCACTGATATGAGAATTCCTATAAGCTGAGGTAAATTTAAGAAGAGGGATAACGTAAAAGCAAAAAAGGAATTTACGTTTCCCTTTAACCAATTCACTAAAAGAGTCCTATCCCTCTTTGCAAAGTTTTAGTGATTGGTATTAACGGTAGATAATTAGATATTTGCTAACAACAGTAAACGAAAAATAGCTAGATTTAGCAACTAATTTAAATGCATATTAGCCAAGTGATAAAACTCTTACTGGGCTGGAGGAAAATCTTGTGGTGGTATCTCCTCATAAGGAGATGCGGGTGGATTCTCCTGGGCATGAGAGAGCATTCCTGATACTAAGTTATAAGCAAAATAGGAGGGGACAACAACCATCAGGACAGCAGCGATCGCACCTACCCAGGTTAGGGGTGTCAACGAAGAGCCGTAATGACTGCGGTACGGGTCATAGGAAAGCTGTTTGACATCTAAGACATTGCGTAAAGCAATTAGTCGCTTAAAACGTACCCGTCGATCATCCAGTTTTTCTAATAGAATCCAGCCAGACATTGCCTCTTCTTCACACAGCTTTTGAAGAACCACTGGGTTACGAAATAAGTCACGACTGGCTCGCACAATCTTGAATTCCCAGCCAACAAGCTGCGGATCTGTAGAAGCTTCATGCGGACGGTTAGAGTAATCAGCCCTCCCATTGTGTTGTACCGCCTTTGCCGCTGGAAAGTCTTCTTTTGATTCAAAACACGTCAAAATTTCTTCCTCCTCCTGCTGTTGCTGACTGTTAACAACTTGCCGCCAGCGCAGCAATCCACTCACCACTACCGCCTGCCAACCAACATTGCCGACCAACAAGCTCCAAATCGTTATTTCGAGCATGATTTATGCTGCTTTTTGTCTCAAATTCATAACGCCGCCTTATCTCCCACCTGCCTCATCCGTGTTATTTTGCCAAGGCAAATAGCCTTCAATCACATAATCTGACCCCAGTTGTCGCCAAGTGACACTTTCTAACGTCAGAGCCTCTGTCATCGTTGCAAATCCTAAATCCCCGACTGGCGAGGGAGCTACCTTGCCACCGACGATTTTCGGAGCAATGAAAGCAAGAACTTTTTGCACAGTGCCATCCGCGATCGCACTTGCTGCTAAAGTTCCGCCACATTCCCATAACACACTCGAAAGTTGCCGCTCATACAAATAAGTCATTACCTGTCGAGGAGTTAGGGGCGTCAGTTCCACTACCTCCACACCCTTTTTCACTAGCTGTTGCTGCAAATCCGGATTAGCTCCTGGCTCAGTCAAGATTAAGGTAGGGGCATCAACCGTGTGCCAGAGATGAGCATCTGCTGGTAGGTCAAACGTGCGACTCATGACGATTCGCAGTGGGTTGTGAGCATCGGGATGATGGCTGGTTAGGTAAGGATTATCTTGACGCACCGTATTACCACCAACAATTACCGCATCACAAGCCGCCCGGAGTTGATGCACATGCGATCGCGCCTCTTTACCCGTAACCCAAGTGCTATGACCGCTGATCGTAGCAATTTTCCCGTCCAAGGTCATCGCATACTTCAAAATTCCCAAAGGACGCTTGTAGAGAATGCGATGAATAAACGCTTCATTAAGCTGACGGCAAGCCGCTTCTTCGACTCCTACCACAACCTCAATCCCTGCGGCACGTAATCGCTCAATTCCTCCCCCGGATACCCGTGGATCAGGGTCAACCATCCCGACTATGACCTTACCTACACCTGCCGCCACTAATCCTTCTGAACAAGGAGGCGTTCGTCCGTAGTGATTGCAAGGTTCCAGATTGACATAAATCGTCGCTCCTTTCGCCTTTTCACCTGCTTCCCGCAGCGCAAAGACTTCCGCATGGGGTTGACCCGCACCCGGATGAAACCCTTCTCCCACAATCTCACCATTCTGGACAATCACAGAACCGACGAGGGGATTAGGACTTGTTCGTCCGAGGGCGCGGTGGGCAAGTTCGATGCACCGTTGCATCATGGTGCGATCAAATGCAGTTGAAGGATCGGACAATGGGGACACATTGGGAGAATTAGGTTGGGTGTCCAGGAAAGAATTTTCCATTAATCTTCTACTGTGCTGGTTACCCCTGAGTTTAATAAATCAGGACATTGCAAGCCTATATTAGTTGCCTACTTCTCAGATTGGTGTGACCCTGGAAAACTTTAGAGGCGTTCCTTATTATCTATCACGCACGTTCAGTGAGCCTAGATTTTCGTTTTGAGGGGTATAGCGAACCTATCAGGTTCTCCAGATGCTGCCTTCAACTGGTAAGAAGCGCGATCGCTCTTGTTCACATACTATTGTTGATGCAAACTTTTTGTCTCAACCTATAGAAGCTTTCTGATGTACAAAAAATTCAACAATAAGCTTAAATTCATATTTATAGCTGGTATTTTCTTGAGCGCGTTGCTGTCGGGAACAGCCGCAATAGCTGCTCAAGAAAGTGACTTAGTAAGTTTATTTAGCCCACCTAAGGTTGTGGTGAATTCCAGCTACATCAGCCCACTGGTGGAACTATTTGGCGATGTCTCTGTAGGGAAAAACGTCTTCGTTGCTAGCAATACTATCCTACGTGCAGAACCCGAAACCCGTCTCTGTATTGGCAATGAAACCAACCTCCAAGACAATATCCTGTTTCTGGCACTCGATAATACCCCAGCCCCACCCACACCCTGCGGGGCGAGATCAAGTAGTACTGGAGAGCGAGTCAGTATCGCCCACCAAGCTAACATCAAGAACTCAAGTATCGGTAACTTTACGTTTATTGGTTTCCGTTCCCGTCTTAACAATGTAGTGCTAGAAGACGGTGCCTTTGTACTGCACGGTGCGACTCTCTCGAATGTGAGAATTGGCAAAGATCGCTTGGTGCCAATTGGGGCAGTCATCACAAATCAAGCCCAAGCGGATGCCTTACCACTAAAAACAGAAGCTAACTCTGAATTCCAAAATGAAGTCCTGGAGGTGAATGAGGAGTTTGCCGAACACTACGGCGAACTCTACGAGGAAGAGGGGTTTGACTTGGTGACTGGAGCAAGCGTTGCACCGAAGACTTCCTGGAATCCTAACCCTGTTAGTCCTACCCTGGGTGAGAACGTCCGGCTTGATGAATTCGTTCGGCTCGTTGGAGATGTGCGGTTGGGTAGTAATAGTGTGGTAGGAGAGCGTACAGCGATTCGTGCTGATGAAGGCTCACCCATTATCATTGGTGACAATGCAGAGATTGAGGATCGAGTAACCTTTCATGCTCTCAAGGGTACGAGTATTCGCATCGGTAAGAACCTGAACACCGACGATAACATTGTGTTTCATGGTCCACTCGAAGTTGGTGACAACCTAACGATTGAGGATGATGCCGTATTATTCCGCTCTAAGGTGGGCAACAACGTAACTATCGGCACTGGGGCGCTAGTCATTGACGTAACACTGCGTGACGGGGTGCAAGTACCAGAGGGCGCAGTTATTACAACGCAGGAACAAGCAGATGCCTTGATGTAGGTTGTAGAATCTCCAAAATCCGCGTTACGCAATAGTATCAGGGTCAATACCGAGCGATCGCAACCTTGCTTTCAACTGTTCTACCTGCGATTCTGCTTGTTCAGCGCGTTGGCGTTCCTGTTCAGCACGTTGGCGTTCCTGTTCAGCGCGTTGGCGTTCCTGTTGTGCTTGTTCCTCTGCCTGCTGACGAGCTAAAACTTCTTGCCGTAACGCCTCTGCCAGTTCATCAGGAATGAGCAGTTTTTCTCCCGTATCTTCACGGGTAAAACTAATCAATCTTCCCTCAACCTGTAACCGTAGCTGTAGAGGCTCACTACGGCTATCCTGGATTGGTTCGTAAGCTTCGCCTCTTAGCCGATAGCCGCGCAACTGTTCTTTTACCCACTCACCCTTAGGGTCAAATAGCCAATATTCTTTTACCCCTAACTGCTCATACAGCGTCTTCTTGAACACCTGATCTTGATCTTTTGTCCCACCCGATGTCATCTCAAAAACCACACTGGGTACTTGCCCCTCTTGCCAGATTTTGTAGTTGTCTCGACCACCTGGTGCCACGTCAAAGATTACCATCACATCTGGGGCAACCCGTAACTTAGGAAAGCCTTGAGCATAGTAAAGAAATTGATTGCCCAAAACTGTTGCCTGACGATCTGCTAGATATTGTTTCAGTACTTCTAAAGTAGTCAGTAAGGCATAGAGGTGGTCATAGGTTTCTGCCACGGGTTCACCATCAGCACTGGGGTAGAAGGGTTCTGTTTCGACGGCAGGGACTGTGGCTGTCATGGTTAGAGAGGAGAGCGCTACTCATCTATTTTAGTATCCTGAATAGTACTCAATAAAATCCCTAAAATTTTATTAGCATTACCGACAGGATAATTGCTTAAATCAATAGATACATGTTTACCTTCTAACTTCAAGAACTTCCAAAGTTCTCCCGTTGTCACCACTCCATAAATTAGTTGGATATCATTCCCTTCGCGTTCATTAAACAATTGTGCTGCAATCATTTCGGCAACACACTGTCCCAAGCCAGATTTAATATTATCATTTTTGGCTTCTACAAGAGTAATTACTGGAGCCTTAACAAAAAGCTGTTCCGGAGAAAGACTAATTATAAAATCGCAAATTCCATTTAATCCTTTGTCAAAATCCACATTAAAATCTGTCCCTGAAAATAAACTAATTTGATGTTTTAATCGTCTCTTCATCTCTAGTAATATCGGGACAATAATCATTTCAGAACGGGCTTTTTCTGTACCAATAGCTACAGCTAAGGGAATATTCTCTTTGAGGTTAAAAGCTAGATTTTCACTACACTCAACCTCGTTAACATCTGCAAACAAGTCAACTGTTTCGCTAAGAGTTAAGCTAAAGGTCTTTATCAGTTCACTGAGTTTAAAGTCACTGTAAGCCATTGCTGTTGAGTTATGCCCGTTTATTGAAAATTTAGACTAAGGTTACTTCCGGTATTGCTCCTTGCATTTTGCCTAAAAAGTTAATTAAGTTTTCCAATTGTTGCTCTGCCTTCAGGACACCTAAACCCCGAACAGTTACCTTACCCGGAGTGTAGACAAAACGCGATCGCATATGATCTGGTAAATTCTCCTTCAGCAAGTTCCAAGCCGGTTCCTCCATTGGTGTCTCCAGAACAACGTGCTGCTTGTCCTCCGGTTTGATTCGGCTAAACCCTAACGACTTCGCAATCTGTTTGAGTTCCACCACACGCAACAATTGCTGCGCGGCTGGGGGAATTTGACCATAGCGATCGCTCCAATCTGCTGCTAGCTGAGTCAATTCCTCCTTCGAGTTCGCAGAAGCCACAGCCCGGTAAGCACTCATTTTCTGGTCTAAATCCGGGATATACTCAGCCGGGATAAAGGCAGTGAGATTGAGGTCAATCTGCGTGTCGTCCACTTTCGGAATTTCCTGCCCTTGAATCTCCCGAATTGCCTCTTGCAGCATTTCCATATAAAGGTCAAAACCAATTGCCTCCATCTGTCCAGACTGTTCCGCACCCAGGAGATTACCAACACCACGGATTTCCATATCCCGTGTCGCCAGTTGATAACCGGAACCGAGTTGAGTAAATTCCTGAATCGCTCGTAAGCGCTTCCGTGCCGGTTCGGAAAGTACCCGTTGCTTGGGATAAAAGAGCCATGCATGGGCTTGAATTCCCGCACGTCCAACCCGTCCACGTAACTGGTACAACTGGGATAACCCGAACTTCTGAGCATCTTCGATCAAGATGGTGTTGACTCTCGGAATATCCAACCCAGACTCAATAATGGTGGTACAGACTAAGACCTCTGCATCCCCATTACCAAAGGTGAGCATCGTTGCTTCGAGTTCCCCTTCGTCCATCTGACCATGTGCGATCGCAAGTCTTGCCCCTGGTATCATTTCCCGGATTTGGGTGGCAACTTCTTCGATGCCCTCAACTCTCGGTACTACATAGAATACTTGCCCACCTCGATCCAGTTCATTCCGAATCGCTGTGCGTACTGCTTCGGGATCGTAAGGCGCAAGATGGGTTTTAATCGGACGACGTGAGGGGGGTGGTGTGGTAATCAAACTCATTTCTCGCACCCCAGATAACGACATATAGAGGGTGCGCGGAATCGGTGTTGCTGTCAGAGTGAGGACATCAACCTGAGTTTTGAGTGTCTTGATTTTCTCCTTCTGGTTAACCCCAAAGCGCTGTTCTTCATCCACCACCAACATCCCCAAATCCCGGAATGTCACCCCTTTACCTAAAAGCTGATGCGTACCGACGACAACATCTAATTCCCCAGTTGTGAGGCGTTGTTGGATATTGCGCCGTTCCTCAGCACTGCGGAAGCGGTTGAGCAAACCGACATTGATCGGATAAGGGGCAAAGCGTTCTTTGAGGGTATGGTAATGCTGTTGAGTCAGGATTGTCGTCGGGGCGAGGACAGCAACTTGCTTACCGGCCGTAACAGCTTTGAAAATGGCGCGAATTGCTACTTCTGTTTTACCAAAGCCGACATCCCCACAAACCAAGCGATCCATCGGGCGATCGCTCATCATATCTCGCTTCACATCCTGCACTGCTTTCAACTGGTCAGGTGTAGGTTGATAGGGGAAGGAATCTTCTAACTCTTCTTGCCAAGGTAAATCCTCTGGGTAGGCAAAACCCTGGCGTTGCGATCGCGTTGCATACAGTTGCAGCAAATCAACGGCAAGTTTTCTAATCCCTTTACGAACCCGACTTTTTGTCCTCTCCCAGGCTTTGCCAGACATCTTATTCAGTTCTGGCGGTCGCTCTCCGGTAGCGCGAAACCGGGATAATACTCCTAGTTGGTCAGCCGATACCCGCAGTAAGCCATCAGCATACTGAAGTACCAAATACTCGCGGGTTTCGTTGTTAATCGTCAGGCTTTCTAGCTTGAGAAACTTACCGACACCATGGTTTTTGTGAACGACATAATCCCCTTGTCGTAGCTTGTTGGGGTCTACCTGTTTTGAGGCAGCACGACGTCGCTTGCGGACATAACTGGGCGTTGTGAGGGTATGCTGCCCAAAGAATTCGCGGTCAGTAACGACCACAAGGCGGTAGGTAGGCAGAATGAAGCCTTCGAGTTCTGCCAATCCTGAATACTTGAGCGCGACTGGCGTGTGCTGGATTTGTAGCTTATCAATCGCTGGATAGTCGCGAGGGTTGGGGACGAATTGGGCAGGACAGTCGTGTTCTTGGAGTAGGGAGACAGAACGACTAGGTTGAGCGGAAATCAGCCAAACAGAGAAGTTACGATCGCGTTCTCCCCGTAGTACCTCCGCAAGCTTGGCAAATTGGTGAGGTGTCGTGGGTACAGGTCGGCTGGCAAGATTAACAGTTTTTGTAGAACCCTTGTCGGTTAACTCTTCCACCAGTTCTGAGAGATAAACCAAGGGGAATCGGGAAGCGTCTTGCTCAGTTCCTTGTCCTAAGGCTGCCAGAGAGTCGTCAAAAGAGCGGTGAAGAGGGGGAAGAGGGAAAGCCAGAGATTCCAGTTGTTCTTGCGCGTGTTCACAAGCGCGATCGCTATGCGCTCGACACTGCTCTAACTCATCTATGGCAATCAAGGTATTCTTTGGCAGATAGTCGAGAAGAGACGCTGGCTGATCAAAGGCAATCCCTAAGAACCGGCGAGTGCCTTCTGGTGGTGTCCCGGCTTCTAGATAGTCTTGGTCTTCTGGCGAAAGTCGTGATTTGACTTGTTCTCGCTGCGATTCGCTTAATGAGGCGACAATAATTGGACTAAAATCCGTAGGCGTGAGTACCAACTGCTCAATTTTGTCTAACGAGCGTTGGGTTGCTGGGTCAAACTCTCGTAGTTTGTCAAGCTCATCCCCAAACCATTCCAACCGCACTGGCAACTCGGCGGCTACCGGGAAAACATCGACAATATCACCACGCCGACTCCACTGCCCTTCTGTTTCTACCAAGGGAACCCGCTCATAACCCAGTCGTGCTAACTTCTCATCAACACTCTTTGAGTCCCAACTCATCCCTTGCTTGAGGGTGAGGCAGTAGGGCTTGAAGGCAGCAACTGGAGGCAAGTGCGGTTGCAGCGAGGCTTGAGTAGCGATGATTGCTAGTTGTCCGTTGTTCTCCCCCCTTTTTAAAGGAGGATCGACTGACTCCTCACCTTTGACTAAATCGGCTAAGACTTGCATTTGTCCCCAAGTCATTTCCGATTCTGGGTCAAATGGCTCATAAGGTGAGGCTTCGGAGGTTGGGTAAAAGTGGACAGTATCCCAACCCATTGCTTCGAGTTGGGCTGCCCAACGACTTGCTTCCTCTAGGGTGCTGGCAACCACGAACAAGTTACGAGAACTCGCCTTTGCTAGGGCGGACGCTACCAATCCTTTTGGAAGACGGGAAACACCATTTAGCTGTAGAGATGAGGAGCGATTCAGTACAGCGAGCAGTTCACCAGTCAGGGGCGATCGCTCTAGTGCCCGAATGATTGAAGAAAATGGCATGGGTTCACAGAATACTTGGCTCGTGATAATAAACGCTAATCATAGCGGTCTATCTCCCTCATTTTATGAAGCCTCACGAAAACTCGCAGTCTTGCCAGGGGCAGGTGATGTTTTAGAGCAGGAAAGGATACTAGATACTAGAACGTTAAGGGCACCTCTTTCTCACCACCGACCATTAAATAAATGTCCTCCATACCTCTCGAAATTTTCTTCCTTCTTTTGCTAATTATCCTCAATGGGGTCTTTTCTATGTCGGAGATGGCAGTGGTATCGGCACGGAAGGTACGTCTGCAACAGCTATCCAATCAGGGAAATATTAAGGCTCGCAACGCTTTAAAGCTGGCGGAGTCACCAAATCAGTTTTTCTCGACTGTTCAGATTGGGATTACACTCATTGGCACTCTAGCCGGTGCTTTTGGTGGGGCAACTCTGGCGGAGAAGCTGGCAACTCAGTTGAAACTGATTCCAATAGCATTTTTGTCCGCCAACTCTAATGCGATCGCGTTGTTTATTGTGGTTTTGATCATCACCTACCTTTCACTTGTAATCGGTGAACTGGTACCCAAGCGGTTAGCGTTAAACAATCCTGAACAAATTGCCGTGGGTGTGGCTTCTCCCATGCGCTTTTTGGCGAAAATTGCTGCGCCTGCGGTGCATCTGTTGAGCTACTCGACCGATTTGGTTCTGCGGCTGTTGGGGATTGGACCCTCTAGAGAGCCAGAGGTTACTGAGGAAGAAATTAAAATTTTAATCGAGCAAGGCACCGAAGCGGGAACATTTGAGGAAGCGGAACAAGAAATGCTCAATCGAGTGTTTCGCTTGGGAGATAGGCGAGTTAGTGCGATGATGACACCACGACCGGATATCGTCTGGCTTGACTTGGATGACCCGGCACAAACAAATCGGCAAGTGATTATTGATAACACTCATTCTCAGTTTCCGGTATGCCAGGGTGAGCTTGATAATGTGCTTGGGGTCATACATGTCAATGATTTGCTATCTCGCTGTCTGAACAATCAGCCGCTTGACTTGACATCAACTTTACGCCGTCCTTTGTATGTGCCGGAAGGCACACCTGGATTGAAGATTCTAGAGCTGTTTAAGCAATCTGGCACTCACATTGCAATGGTTGTTGATGAATATGGTGTGCTTCAGGGGTTGGTCACCCTCAACGATATTCTTGAAGAAATTGTGGGAGATCTTCCTTCAGTTGATCAAATTGATGAGCCGCAAGCCGTACAGCGTGATGATGGTTCTTGGTTAGTGGATGGGATGTTGCCAGTAGAAGAGTTTTTTGAACTTTTTGAAATTGAGGAGTTACCCAGAGAGCAACGAGGTAACTATCACACGATGGGAGGCTTTGTCGTTACGCACTTGGGACGCATCCCAATTGCCACTGATCATTTTGAGTGGCGGGGAATGCGTTTTGAAGTCATGGATATGGATGGTAATAGAGTCGATAAGTTGCTGATTATGCCTATACCAAGTAAACGACATAAGTCAGTCAACGAAAACTAGTTCCTTTTCTTGTTAACGGGACTTAAACAAATTTCAAGCCCAAACAATAGTTCTTGATTTTTGTCTAAGTTCCGTCTTTAGATTGGGGAGTGTCAGCAAAGATTAATAGCTAATGGCTGAAGTTGGATATCAGCACGATGCAGATTCAGAAGCACAGTCTCTGAGTATAGGAAGAGCCACTAGTACAGTTGTTTGTTGCTCAGGAATACTTTCAATGGTCAGCGTCCCAGCATGTAATTCGCTCAGGCGTTTAGCAATCATCAGCCCTAAACCGGAACCTTGTTGTTCGTATAGTTTCCGTTCAAATTGCTGATAAGCACCAAGCCCTGCAATCTGTTCAGCACTCATACCTCGTCCATTGTCAGTAATAGACAGAATCAAGGTATCATCCTCAACTCTATTAGAGATTGTTACTGGTGTACCAGGCCTCGAAAACTTGAAGGCATTTTGCACCAGTTCTTCAACCACTTTATTGAGGCGGTTAGCAGATATCTGTACCCCTACCTCAACCAGTTTTAAGTGCAAATCAGCTTCTCGGTTGGCGGCACAAGCTTGCTGCATGGCTTGGTCAGCAATCAGTGTTTCAACATACTGAGTTTGCTCACTCCGCAGTGACTTTAATCGTCTTGAGTCAGTTGAGATTAACTCCAGTTCTGCATACAGCAAGAAATTCTGGATCAGTCGGTATAAGCGTTTTCCCGAAGTCCGGATGCCCTCTAGCATCTCCAATCGCTCAGCGGGTTCGAGCGCATCATAGTCCGCAATCAGCAGTTCCGCATAACCTAAAATACCATTTAAGGGAGTCCGCAGTTCGTGAGGCAATGACAGGGTAATACTACCGCGCAACTCATCAAGTTTTTGTGCTTGTTGTCTCTCAATCGCAGCTTGTTTTTCCAGTCGAGTAGCGATCGCTTGTAGGAGGTCTTTTGCCCGAATTGGCTTGGTT
Organism: Symplocastrum torsivum; assembly: GCF_059505465.1. Lineage (NCBI taxonomy): Bacteria > Bacillati > Cyanobacteriota > Cyanophyceae > Oscillatoriales > Microcoleaceae > Symplocastrum > Symplocastrum torsivum. The sequence continues at coordinate 136,163 of NZ_JCACKQ010000125.1, forward strand.
AGATAATCGTCAGCGCCCAAACACATCCCCCTGCGTAGATCAGCTGGGTCTACTTTGGCAGTCAGAAAAATGAATGGAATCGTATCTGTGAGCGGATTTTGACGCAACAACTCAAGTACACCAAAACCATCGAGTTCGGGCATCATTACATCGCAAATAATCAAATCGGGTAGGTAGGAGAGTGCTAAACGCGCACCAATAGCACCATTCTCAGCCCCAATCCCCTCAAACCCTTCAGCTTCCAAGAGTTCTAAAAGATTCTCTCGCACGGTTTGCTCATCTTCAATGATCAAAATTCTTGTCATCGTTCTGTCTACGTTGATCGCTTGTGCAACTATTCAGAGATTCTTGAGGAGAAAGCTTCTCTCTGAGTCAGAAACAGTAGATGGCCAAACACCTGACATCAGTCTTACTAAATCTCATTCTTGAACTACAAAAGCCAGTAAATATAGAAGTATAATTTCCACCCTGTAACTCTATTGCTCTTTTTTCAAGTGACACTCCCAGCCCTATACCGGAAATCGTGTCTACGTTATGGAACGATGAAATGGTTCAAACAAGCGCTGTTAACCTCTAGTGTCTAGTATCATCTGGGTTTAAACCTATTGGTAGTATCTACCTCAAGTTAACAAAACTATTAACAGTTTATAGACCGTATTTTTACGGATTTTCAGTATGAAGGGTTAAGATTTTACCCCAGACTGACGGAAGGGGTATAAGCCTCACTTGATTCGTCCAAAGGGTTGAGACTTCTGTTAATGCCTTGTGTATAGAGGAACACGAGTTCTTCCTTGAGTTAGATGAACTCTCGCTAAAAAACTATATAGAGACGTTCCGCTGGAACGTCTCTACGACTAGAATTCTATTCTTCATTCATCGCCGTTGTTAGCTCTTGGTGGCTACGACTTCTCTCCACGGGCGTTGTGGTGGAAACCATTGCTGCCATTAACTGCTCAGGCACAACTTTGAAGGGTAGTCGGTGGATATCAGAGCTAGGTGAGCAAGCAATTTCAGCCGCTTGCCGTAATTCTAGTAGCGTAATGTTCCCAAGATTTAGGTCATCTAGGCTTTGGGGTAGACCAATTTCAGCGTAAAACTTCAATAACTGTTGTCGTGCCGATGCTGCCAATTGGTTGCCCTGAAGCATCTCCTCTAAACGCAACTGCGCGAGAATACCATACGCCACTTTCTCACCATGAAGAACATCATGAGCCGCAGGCAGATGGGTTAAGCCATTATGAACTGCGTGAGCGGCGACAGTACGACACTGTGCCCCCCCTAAGCCACCAATGACTCCAGCTAGTAGAACCGTAGCATCGACGACTTCCCGCCAAACTTCACTTCCCGGTTCCTTAAGCGCATCAGCCGATTTTTGAAACAGGATATCGCGCAAGACTCGCGCCTGTTGAACAGCAGAAATAATCAGAGTGAAGGGAGAACTGCCGCTACTAACAGAAGCTTCGTACCACTTTGCCAAGGCATCACCAATTCCAGCAATTAGGGTACGTTGGGGTGCTGTCTGAATCAGGCTGTAATCGAGTACTAGCAGGTTTGGACAACGGTCAAGACCAACATCATATAAGAAAGCGCCTTGATCGGAATAGATATTTGATAAACCTGTCCAAGCCGCACAGGTAGCCGCAGAGGTAGGAATCGTGACAACCGGAAGCTTACACTGGTGCGCTAAAACTTTAGCGGTATCCATCGCCTTACCGCCACCAACCCCAATGATTAAATCCGCTTGATGCGAGGCGGTGGCTTTTTGGAGGGAGGCTAAGGACGCTTCACTGCAATCTGGGCTGTAGGAAGCGAAGGAGTAGTTTAATGGCTGATGTTCTAGGACAGATTGGAGTTGAGAAGCCAGAGTCGCTAATGTGCGATCGCCTCCTACAATCAATGGACGCTTCCCCAAACGTGCGATCGCCTCTCCTGACTGTTCCAATGCTTGAAAACCCCGCAATACCTGAGCGGGTGCTACGGTTAACGCAAGCAATGAGGTAGACGATTGGTTCATTGTGCCTGTGGTGGAAACGTCAACTGGGAATTGGGGAGGCATACAAGAGCGTTAGTGTACTGTATTCATAAATTATGAGTAATCTATTATTTTACTACACTGCATCACTATCTGGTGATTCAGGAAGCGATCGCCTACTTGTAAACAAGAAGGACTGTTAAGATCAGTATTCGCTAGCCTTCTTCCAATAAGCATTATGGGCAACACGTTTGGGCATCTATTTCGGGTTACTACCTTTGGCGAGTCTCACGGGGGTGGCGTTGGTGTTGTGATCGATGGGTGCCCCCCACAACTGGAAATTGACGCTCAAGAAATTCAGTTTGAACTGGATCGAAGGCGTCCAGGACAAAGCAAAATTACGACACCCCGCAAGGAAACGGATACCTGCGAAATTGTTTCCGGGATGTTTGAGGGGAAAACCTTGGGAACGCCCATCGCTATCTTGGTACGCAACAAAGATACTCGTTCCCAAGATTATGACGAGATGCAACAGACGTATCGCCCATCCCATGCCGATGCGACGTATGATGCCAAATACGGTATCCGCAACTGGCAGGGTGGAGGACGTTCCTCAGCACGAGAAACGATTGGACGAGTTGCAGCAGGTGCGATCGCAAAAAAAATCCTCTCACAAGTCGCTGGCGTTGAAGTTATTGGCTACGTCAAGCGCATTCAAGATTTAGAAGGCATCATTGACCCGAATACCGTTACCCTAGAGCAAGTAGAAAGTAATATCGTCCGCTGCCCTGACGCGGAATGTGCAGAGCGGATGATTGAACGAATTGAGCAAATTGGGCGTAGCGGTGATTCAATTGGTGGGGTGGTTGAATGCATTGCCCGAAATGTACCAAAAGGCTTAGGAGAACCAGTTTTTGACAAGCTGGAAGCCGATTTAGCAAAGGGGGTTATGTCCCTACCTGCGAGTAAAGGGTTTGAAATTGGTTCGGGTTTTTCCGGAACCCTCCTCACAGGTAGTGAGCATAACGACGAATTTTACACCGACGAAACAGGTGAAATCCGCACCGTAAGCAACCGCTCCGGCGGGATTCAGGGTGGCATAACCAATGGGGAGAATATTATTCTTCGGGTAGCATTTAAACCCACTGCTACCATACGAAAAGAACAGCGTACTGTAACCAGCACAGGCGTTGAGACAATACTAGCCGCCAAAGGACGACATGACCCTTGCGTCTTACCGAGAGCAGTGCCTATGGTAGAAGCAATGGTCGCTTTAGTATTATGCGATCACCTACTGCGTCATCAGGGTCAGTGCCGTACTTTAAAGTCTTAAAGCAAGAAAATGGAAACAAGTCCTTCCTCTGAGTTTGTTGTCCAATTCTGGGGAGTCCGAGGCAGTGTCCCCTCTCCTGGAAAAGAGACAGTTCGATACGGCGGCAATACATCCTGTGTTGAGATGCGAGTCGCTGGAAAACGCTTGATTTTTGATGGCGGCACCGGATTGCGGATGCTAGGTAAAAGTTTACAACCTCAGCAGCCACTTGAAGCCTACTGGTTTTTTACTCACTACCACTGGGATCATATTCAAGGCGTGCCATTTTTCACCCCAGCATTTGTTGAAGGAAATACCTTCCATATTCATGGGGCAGCACCCGAAGGTGCAGCGATGGAGCAGCATTTTTGCGATCGCGTTTTGCACATGAATTCACCTGTACCCGTCAAATCGATACAGGCAGACTTGAAGTTCTACGATCTAGTCTGCGGCGATACGATGACGCTGGGTGATATCACCATTGAAACTAGCCCTCTAAACCATCCCAATGGGGCGATGGGCTATCGCGTGACGTGGCAGGGACATTCTGCCGTCTACTGCACAGATACAGAACATTTTCCTGACCGTGTAGATGAAAATGTGCTACAACTCGCTCGTGATTCTGATGTAATTATCTACGATGCGATGTACACCGATGAAGAATACCACAGCCCGAAATCTCCAAAAGTTGGTTGGGGACACTCGACTTGGCAAGAAGGTGTGAAGGCGGCAAAGGAATCGGGTACAAAGCGCTTAGCGATTTTCCATCACGAACCCAATCACTCAGATGACTTTCTCGATCAAATCGAAGTAGAAGTGCAGGATGCCTTTGAAGGGGCATTTTTAGCGCGTGAAGGAATGATTGTATCAGTGATTTAAAGCGTGTTGTTTGTTATTTGTTGTTTATCGTTATCTAGAGCAACTGATAACCAACAACCCGCTAGCGTCTACTATGAGACATCTTCAGACGAGATTCTGGAAACTGCTTGGCTTAGCGCTTACTTCAAGCCTGCTAGTCGTTTTCATCTACACTCAACCCTCCTTTCTAAAGGATATCGGGATGCGGCTGAGTGGCACCCAAGCCGCCGCTGTAAGCACGAAACCCATCCCGCAAACCTATTTTGGGATGCACATTGCCGAACCCTTTAGGATTCCCTGGCCCGCAGTTCCAATTGGCAGTTGGAGACTGTGGGATACAAGTAGCGCAGCAGGATTACCCTTTTGGCCGCATTTGGAACGGGAAAAAGGTCAATGGGACTTCAGAACCCTGGATGACTGTGTAAAGTTAGCCAGTGAAAAAGGAGTCGATTTAATCTACACGATGGCGCTGACACCGAAATGGGCGGCAGCAAGAAATGACTCCTCCCCGTATGGTGATGGCCCCACCGCAGCGGAACCAAAAAACCTAGATGACTGGCGTAACTTTGTCCGTACTGTCGCCACCCGTTACAAAGGCAAAATTCAGTATTACGAAATTTGGAACGAACCCAATCTGAAGCATTTTTTCAGTGGTTCTATTGACCAGCTAGTCACCCTAGCCCGTGAAGCTTACACCATTATTAAAGAGGTTGATCCAGCCGCAAAAGTTGTCTCTCCATCGCTGTACTCAGATTATGGAGCATTGCCTTGGCTTGATGAATATTTTGCTAAAGGGGGAGGCAATTACGCTGACATTATTGGCGCTCATTTCTACATCGCAAATGATAAACCTCCTGAAGAAAGTTTGCCTCTCATTCGCAAAGTTCAACAAGTGATTGCCAAACACAAACTGGAGCAAAAGCCGTTCTGGAATACTGAGACAGGATATGGCAATAAACAGGACAATGCCTTCTATTCGGATGAACAAAGTATGGCTTATGTTGCCCGAATGTACTTGTTGAATTGGGCATCAGGAATAGAGCGTTTTTACTGGTATGCCTGGGATAATCGTAACGTTGTAACGATGCTGATGGTTAAGGAAGATAACCAAACTCTGACAGGAGCAGCAAAAGCTTATGGTGAAATTCAAAAGTGGCTCGTAGGCTCACAAATGAAAAAGTGTCAGCCAGATTTTCGGAACACTTGGACGTGCGAATTAGTTCAAGAAAGTGGTAAGCCAGCCTGGGTTGTCTGGAACTCCCAGCGTGATGACTTGAGCTTCAAAGTCCCTGAAAACTACGAGGTTCAGCAAGTCCAAAATTTGTATGGGGAGAAAACAGAGCTTGGGCGCGATCGCATTTTGAAAATTGGCTCACTTCCAGTATTACTAAGTCAGTAAGCGAATCGCCGTCTGCCAGATGATGATAATCGGACGCACCTTTAAATCCACGGTTTTATAACTGCGAAAGGCTTGTTCAACCGAATTCTAAAATTACATGGGTACAAAGACCAGAGGAGCGGTAGCTCTATCTAAGGCGGAGCAAGCTTTGGCTTGTCCAACAGTACATCTGTATGGGGGACTTCAGCCTAATTGCCGAAAACCCAGAAATTTGTGCCTCATCAACATGAGAACCGCAATATAATTACTGATTACACGATACAAATGCACTCGCCCAAGTGCTAACCCGAAGGGCTAATCACACATACCAGATTTAACTGAAATAAAAGAAGCGATCGCTCAGACAAAGTAGAGGGTTTTAAGATTGGAGGTACAAAGATTTATGAGGAGTGTGAGCGATGGTACAATCTGACCCTAAGTTGCGCTTACCAACTAGCGAGGAATTGCCTTGCTCAGATGATACGCCAGTGGATAACGAGAATCAAAATTTTATTCCCAACTTACTTTTATTTTTGCTCAAGTTTATTTGGGGCAATCGCTCTGATTGGTTTTTTGCTGTGGATATGGGGATTTATCACACCACAGGAGTGAGTCCGTTGGTGCCTATTGTCCCTGACGGATTTTTGAGTTTAGGGGTTGAGCGGCACAGAAGCGAGAGGTTACGGAAAAGCTATGTAGTTTGGGAAGAAAACGAGGTTGTTCCTATTTTTGCTCTAGAGATTGTGTCGCTGACTCCAGGGGGAGAATATGATAAAAAAATGGAGGTTTATGCAAAACTTGGCGTTTTATATTATGTAGTTTATAACCCCGAATATTGGCAACGGGATAGACATCAGCCTTTTGAGGTTTATCGCTTAATTGATGGAAAGTATCAACTTCAAATTGGCGAACCGTATTGGATGAGTGAAATCAATTTAGGCATTGGACGTGCGCCTTACCGGGATGGAGAGATTGAGATTGAAGCGTTGTATTGGTACGACAAACAAGGAACTCGATATTTGACGGCAGAGGAAAGATCTCAACAAGCGCAACAGCAACTTGAACGCTATCGTCAGTTGTTTGGAGAATTACCAGAAGGTTAAGATTAGGCGAGCGCTTGTGCTAAATTGCATTGATGTTAAAGGAGCGATCGCATTTTAAAAATTGGCTCACTTCCAGTATTACTAAGTCAGTAAGCGAATCGCCTAGTCCAACAAATTACCGATAACCCTCTTTTGTTATTTCCGGGCAAGAATCATTGCCACAAACTTACTGCGAAGCACAGAAACCTATATCCAAGAATGCTTCGCCCAGGCTTCAAGCCCTAAAGTAACAAAAGAGGGAATAAATTTTTGTAACTATCTGCATAAATCTTCTGCCTAAGTCTGAGAATTTCCTAAAAGCTCAAGCACCCACTTTCTTAGGAAGAGACTTTATGAAAACCCGTTGGCTCAGACATTTCTTGCTTGGTTTAGTGGGAGCGTTAGTAATTGCTTTTGGACTCTCAATATTTACAGCTACTACTGCCGCGACACGGTTCTACTATTCCATCACTGACTTAGGGACTCTCGGCGGTAGCGAAAGCTATGCAATGAGCATCAACGACATGGGGCAAATCGTCGGCAGATCACAAACGAGTAGTGGAAACTCTCAAGCTTTCTTGTGGCAGGGTGGTGCGATGACTGATATCGGTACGGCTGCTGGCTACAACAACAGCATTGCTATCGACATCAATAACGCGGGGCAAGTTCTCGGTGGTACAACAAGTCAGGTTCCACTCTTTGTTTCCTCTCCATTCTTGTGGAGCAATGACACGATAACAACACTTCCAGACCCTGAGATTTGTTACGCCTCTGGTATTAACGATGCGGAACAAATCGTTGGCTTATGTATTGTCATAGGGACTAACTATGCCTCTGCTGCCTTCTTGCCAGGTGGTTCAATAATCCTCGACCTTCCTAGTTCAGCTTATGACATCAACAATTCAGGACAAGTCGTTGGCGCTTTTAATTCCGAGATTGTCGATGTCAATACGAACAATGACTACGAAGCCTTCTTGTGGCAGGATGGTACAACAACTGAGCTAGGTACTCTTGGTGGCACTAATAGTGAAGCTAATGCCGTTAATGACGTGGGGCAAGTCGTTGGTAGAGCGCAAACTAGCACGGGTGATTTTCACGCCTTCTTTTGGGATGGTGCGATGCAAGACTTAGGCACTCTTGCTAACTACACCAGCAGCGTCGCTTATGGCATCAATAACAAGGGGCGAGTTGTTGGGACGGCGACAAACAATAGTGGCAGTTCCCATGCTTTTGTGCGATTAAATAATGGAATACGAGATTTGAATAACTTGATTCCTGCTAATTCCGGATGGGAACTGATTGAGGCACGGGATATCAACAACAACGGACGAATTGTTGGTTATGGAACTGTGAATGGAGAAAACCATGCCTTTGTCCTCACACCAACTTGGGTGACTCGATAGAGTGAGTTTTCTGTTCAAACTACGCAAAATTTCCTCCCAAGCGTTAAAACTAGTAGGGTGCGTCGTGACGCACCCTACCAGCAAGGAGGTGTAAAGGTTGCCAAGAGTTCGAGTCCGTCAACACGTCAATCCCCTGAGTAAGAAATACCAGACACCCCTGAGTCCTCCTGATTGGACTCAAGTTTATGCCAAGGTGAGTTCGCCACTGCATCTAGATATTGGCTGTGCAAGGGGGGAGTTCTTGTTGGAGATGGCAACGCTACAACCTGAGTGGAATTTTTTGGGGTTAGAAATTCGTGAACCTTTAGTAGAACAGGCAAATGCTATTGCCTCGGAATTGAGCTTGAGTAATCTCCACTACCTGTTTTGTAATGCGAATAACTCTCTAGTACCAGTGCTTGAGTCTTTTCCTAGTGGTACATTACAACGTGTTACTATCCAATTTCCTGACCCCTGGTTCAAAAAGCGCCAAGCGAAACGACGGGTAGTGCAGCCAGAATTAGTGGAGGCCCTAGCCAAATATCTAGCGTCTGGGGGAATGGTTTTTCTTCAGTCAGATATTGAAGCGGTAGCGGTGGAAATGTGCGATCGCTTTGAATCTCACCCGGCGTTCATCAAACAAGGGACTGAGCCTTGGTTGGCAACTAACCCCCTGCAAGTTCCTACTGAACGAGAAGTCTCTACACTGTCTCGTGGTGAACCTGTTTATCGTGCGTTGTTTCATCGAGCTTAGATATGCACTCTAGTTGAGACGCATCGATCAGATCGTTTTGCCGTTTATAGTCCTTATCCGCAAATTCTATTTGTAATACCAAACGCTCTTTACTACCAGGAGGAGTCGCTTTGTAGAAGCAATTGCTATCTTCCACAAATCCAAAACCCGCTTTACCGCAGAGCGGTACGATATTTTCATAGCCGTAGTATTCAGCAATTTCTTGGTGCGATCGCCCTTTTCGTAAAAATAGATGTGAAAGCTTCTTCTTGAGGTGGCTGCCTCGCACACAAACACGTGGACTACTACACAAGTCTACATCTGTTAAATAAAAGAAAAATTTCAGGATACGAGCTTCATCTGAATCTGTGTAAAACACTTGAGCCGCACGGCGACGCTCATAGATAGTTGAATCTACAGGAAAACTCCACCAAAGCTGATTTCCTTGATGTACAGGCGTAGCCTCTAGATACTTAGCTGCAATCTCTAATAGGATTGGATCGCTTTCCAGCTTTTTGATGGCTGGACACAGTGAAGCTGTATTGTAATAGCTTCCAACGGCTATTGATTTTTTATAGTTCGCTTGTACTTTTAGTTTGTCAGCGTAATAGAATCCCAAATTGGGCTTTCTGTTGCCATAACAAGGATTGTCAAGTGCAAATTCATAGATTTCTTGAACTATCGCTTGAGGAAGGTTAAATCCTAAAGCAAACCCATCCTTTTTTAAATAACAAATCCTTTCATCTACATTGATGTTTTCAAAAACAGAAGAATTGGCAGTAATTGGTTTTGAAATCTCAGAAAAACTTCTAGAACTTCTAGAATAAGAGCGGAAAATAAAGCGTCCCGCTTTCAACTTACAAACTTCACGCATGATAATCGATAGAGAATTTCGAGTCAATTTTTTAGCGCATCTCAACAGGTTGTCTAAAACGAACGGCAAGACTTAACGAATACATTATTTTTCTGTATTCGCTGTAAATCTACCCTTGTAAAATTCGTTAGATATTTCGGTAGGCAGATGAATTCAAGAAAATTCGGTTTTAAGAACCCTGTTGGTTAAGAAGAGATTGATGCACCAAAATGCTCTAGGCGAGATGTAAATCTCTAATATTTTTGTGGCTGCTACTAGTTTAATTTAAAAAAAATATGTTTTTTAGAAAATCTATCAGGTTTATGTAATGATTTAGTAGTTATCCTTCTTTGTTTATAAAGCTTCAATGAATTTGGTTTTAAAAAAGTATATGACTAACGATTATTTTAAAAGATGATGCAAATCATTGATCTGTGTCCTGATAATCTAGAAGCGATTCAGCAGGCAGCGACTTTGTTAGTTGAAGGCTTCAAAGAGCATTGGTCAACTGCATGGTCAGATCTAGATAGTGCTTTGGCAGAGGTGCAAGAATCGTTTAGCACAGACCGAATTAGCCGAATTGCGGTGGATGAGGCTGGTGTTGTTCTGGGTTGGATTGGTGGTATTAAGCAGTACGACGGTAATGTTTGGGAACTTCATCCGTTGGTTGTGCGTTCTGAGTGTCGAGGGCAGGGAATTGGGAAAGCGCTTGTGGCGGACTTGGAAGAGCAAGTGAGAGAATGTGGGGGTTTCACGATCTGGCTGGGTACGGATGATGAGGACAATATGACAAGCCTCTCAGGTGTCAACCTCTACCCGAACGTTTTTGAGCATATTGCAAGGATAAAGAACCTGCGTAGTCATCCCTACGAGTTTTACCAGAAGTGCGGATTTGTCATTGTCGGTGTGATTCCGGATGCTAACGGGTTGGGAAAGCCGGACATTTATATGGCGAAGTCAGTAAGGAGGAATCAGTAGAGGGTTATTGCTTACTCTGAGGTGAGAGTGTAGGGAAGAAGGGAGGCAGGGGAAGTTAAAAAGAAAGTCCTCTCTTGTGTGTTCTTAGGAGTAGTGGTGATGAGGCTACGCAATTTGACGGAATTGGATTGAGGAATTTTTTCATAAGCTGGAGATATAGGTTCTAAGCTGAAAGATTAGTATGGATACGCTGTTGAGCATTTGTATTGGGATTGGTTTGAGTGCGGCTTGTGGTTTCCGGATTTTTGTGCCGCCGTTGGTGATGAGTATGGCGTCTCTGTTTGGGCATCTGACACTCTCACCGAGTTTTGAGTGGATGGGAAGTTATTCAGCGCTGGTAGTGTTCGCGGTGGCAACTGGTATTGAAATTGCGGCTTATTACATTCCTTGGGTTGATAACTTGCTGGATACGATCGCTACACCAATGGCGATCGCAGCAGGTACGTTTGTGACGGCTTCCGTAATTCCTGAGGGCGATCCGATGTTGCAGTGGACTGTGGCCTTGATTGCAGGTGGCGGTGCAGCAGGTACCATTCAAGCCTTCACAGGAATAGGACGTTTGGCTTCAACGATGATGACGGGAGGATTGGGAAATCCTTTAATATCGACGATTGAATCAGGTGGTTCGATTATCCTATCGGGATTGGCGATCGCAGTTCCTGTATTTACTGTCTGTTTAGTGGCAGTGTTGTTGGTGTTCACACTCAGCAAACTAGGCAGAAGTCTAGCGGTTAAAAGAGAACATCAAGAAGCTGATATAGCGAGTCTAAATGAGTTATACAACTCAGGTGGCACCGAAAAGACCAAGGTTAGAAGTCAGTAGTTACAAGCCAAAGACTTTTCCCAAACATCAATTATTAGATAATGAAGTCAGTTGGTTGTACAAATGATTTAGACGCGCTATATGAAGTCGGTTTAATCCGTTGTACAGCCTCTAAACTTCCATCTCTACCTAACTCAAGCTATGGTGAGGATGAAATTTAGAGGAGGCAAAACCAATGAAAGGGAAGCAAGTTTTACTTACGGGTGGAACGGGTGGTTTAGGGATGGGTGTCACTGCTACTGTTCTCGCCCAAGGTGGAGAAGTAACGATTCCCTACCACAATGAAAAAGAAGTAGAACGCTTGAAGGGGAAGTTAGCGGCTGCTGAATTTGAACGGATTCGATTTGTTGCAGCTAACCTGTCTGATGAGTCAGTGGTGGAACAGCTAATCAATGATATGGGGCGAGTCGATGTCCTGATTCATCTGGTAGGTGGCTTCGCTATGGGCAAAACTCATGAATATAGTTTTGCCGATTGGCGACGAGATTTTGATTTAAATCTGAATACGACATTTTTAGTGTGCAAGCATAGCCTTGGCAAAATGTTGCAGCACGGATATGGGCGGATTGTTACAGTAGGCTCAAGGGGAGCCGTTGAACCAGCCGGACAACTAGCGGCTTATTGTGCATCTAAGGCTGGGGTTGTCGCGTTGACAAAAGCGATCGCTGACGAAACGAAAGGAACAAATATTACAGCAAATGTTGTGCTTCCCAGCATCATTGATACACCTGCTAACCGGGAGGCGATGGGGACTCAAGACGCTGATAAATGGGTTAAACCAGAGTCCTTAGCGCAAGTTATCTGTTTCCTCGCCTCGGAAGCGGCAAAAGATGTGCGTGGTGCTGCTGTTCCGGTTTATGGGAGTATTTAGGCGATTCTAAAACTACAACGCGATCGGCAACCTGAAGAGTTATTGCCCAAGATTTTATTAGGGAAAGGAGAAATGACTACTTATCCTCATTGTTGGCAGAAAAGAGTTGTAGAGCGACTTGATATGCCTCTGCCTGCTAGGACAATAACTGCGACTGAAGAAAACTATAACCGTGATCAAACCGAAAAATCATCCTACAGTTCAATTGGTTGAGTTTGTTAACGATATCAGGATTGTCAAAGTCTTTAGAGTTTAGATTCAAAAAACACGCCTGCTTTGGCTGATAACGTTGTAAGTGATCAATAACTGATGCATAAACAAAGGCATCTTGTGGTGTTAAATCATAGATGTCTTCACAAGAAGCTGCCTTAATCAGAATGTCGGCGGTGAGCGCAACAATGTCTCCAATATTGAGGAGTCGATCTCGGCACTGAATAAAGCGCTTTTGTTCCTCCTCATTGCTGTCTACTAATAATCTGTTAATTTGTTGGATACTCTCGATACGACTTGCATAAGAAGCTGTACGTTTAAGTTGTCCTAACTCAGCATTCAACGACTGTTGTAGTTGATTGCGACTCCTGGCTTGACGAATCAATTTCTCATGAGGCTCAGCAAGACTATAGGCTGGAATAACCAGCTTCGCCTGCCCTGCTTCACAAAGTTGCAGAATTTGTTCACAACTTGCATACTGCTCTTGCTCGAAGGTTAGCTCTAAAACAAAATTTGTCTCAACATAAATATTCACACAGCCGCCTCATGCTCAAACTTTCCTCCGGCTATGGCGGTGTACAGCCCTGACTCAATCAACCAATGCTGTGAATTATCCACATTTTCAGGCAATTTCTCAGCGTGAATAATCTCTCCAAGCCAAGATGCAACAATTAGTTCAAGGCTTTGTCCACTGATTTGATCAGCCGTTACCCCTGCCCTTTCAAAGTAAGGCTCAAGAATAGGACGTGCATCAATCATGTAAGTAGGTTCACTCTGATCAAGATAAGCCTCAGCATCAGTCCATAGGTAAAATTTATCTGGAAAGACCATCAGAAAATAGGGAGCCTTTGGGAAAGTGCCGTGTGCGAAAATATTACGTCGGAGTTGGGCTGCCCACTCTGGTGATGCGTTAGTTTTGCGCTTGACTTCAACCACAAGAGCCAGTTGACCATCGCGGTTGTCAACTGACAAGTCCCAGCGAGAATCGCCTCTAACAGCCATAAAAGGCTCACTTCAAAAAACCAACTACTTGATCATTTTGACGCCAAACTCTGGCTTTTCGTCAACTGCTGGGTATTGCTCGAAAACCTTGCGCTAACTTAGCTGTAAACACCAATAGATAAGTTTTCGTTGATGTCTCAGCCGAAGAGTGTGTGGGTTCTCGACTTACACCGATTGCTTGGCCAGTACTGGACGAACAGGGGAGTGTTCTAAGAGACAGTAGGGACGGCTGTAGCTTAAGGGCGACTCTAAAGCGTGTTCGATTAAGAATTCTGGATTGCTCATCACTTGCTCTGTCTTGCCATCAAAGACGATTTGTCCTTGACTGAGGACAATGGTGCGATCGCATAATTCCAAGGCTAAATCTAAATCATGGGTAGCAATGAGTTGTGTTAGGTCTAAGCTTTTCAGTAACTCGATTAACTGACGGCGCGAACGTGGGTCTAATTGCGCGGAGGGTTCATCAAACACCAAGACTTGTGGGTTCATCGCCAGTACGCCTGCGATCGCAATTCGTTTCTTTTCCCCCCCAGACAAATTCTCGGTACTCCGTTGCCCATAATGTTCTGGATCGATGTTCACTGCTGCCATTGACTGAATCACTCGCTCACGCAATTCTTGATCGCGTAAGCCAAGATTCATTGGACCAAAGCAAACATCCTCCCATACCGTTGGCATGAATAGCTGATTATCAGGATTCTGAAACACCAACCCTACAAAATTCCGAATCTCTCGCAAATTCTCCGGCGTAACAAGCAACTCTCCAATTGCCACCTCTCCCTCTTGGGGTAGCAAAATTCCATTCAGGTGTAACTGTAATGTCGATTTTCCCGAACCATTCGCCCCGATTAGCGCCACCCGTTCACTGGCTCGAATTGCAATATTTATATCCCTTAATGCTTGAGTTCCATCTGGGTAGGTGTAGCTAAGATTTTTGATTGATATAGGATTGTGGTGCATGAAGAAAATTGGAATGAACAAGAGAACTCAGGAGTTCAGGAGTTCAGAAAATTCTGAACTTTTGGACTTCCCTGAAGATAGGAGCGACTTCTCATGGAGCAGGGGTCACAATCCAGGTCTGAAAGAGATTCTGTAACTCCTGTAACTTCTGAACTCCTTCTTCAACTTTATCGGCGTAATAAGTAGATAACCTGTCCGAGTAGCGCCAAAATTACGGTCAAGGTAATAGCCACAATATCCCGTTTGCCACCTGGAGGAACCTTCTCAATCGGTGGTACTCCTCGATAACCCCGTGATAGCATTGCCTGATGAACTCGCTCTCCTCGCTCATAGGTACGAATAAATAGCGCTCCCATCATGTTGCCAATTACTAAGCGTGAAGAGCGGTTACTCCCCATCAAATTGCGAGATGCTGCTGCGCGACGCATCGCGTTGAACTCACCAATTAGAACACCGATGTAGCGATACATTGAAGCAAGAATTGCTACCAACAGAGGAGGAGTGCGTAAGGCGACTAAAGCATTCAGTAAGGCTGGGACGGAAGTAGTTAGGGTGAGGATATTGAGCATCAAGAGTGAAAGCATTGCCTTAATTGCGACACTCCCTAAAACCATCAACCCTTCTGTCGTAATTTTTAGTATTCCCCAAGACCAGATGGCTTCGCCACCCTTCTGAAATAAGGTGCCAAGTAGTATCGTGCCAACAAAAACAAACTCAACAGCGATTCGCTTGAGTAGCACGCTCAAAGTCACCCGACTCAGGAGGATAACGCTTAACACACCTGCGCCATAAATTGCCCAAGTCCACCAACGCCCATCTGGTGTCAGCGCGATCGCAAACACCAAAAGTACGGTACATAGAACGCGAGTCCGGGGAGCTAAGGAGTGCCAGGGTGTATCATTTTTGCTATCAACATCTAGATTAAATGCCCCAATGTGCAGCAGCATCTGCTTGTAATTCCTATCTATCCAGGGGCTGGTCTGGATCATCGAGATACTGGGGGGCATCATCGTCTGTAGTAGATGGCGACGTACCCCGAACCACCAGCTTGCCAATGCCCCAAGCTAAGCCAAATGTTGCTAATGTACCTACTAACCCAGCTAAGGGAGTTGCAACGGCTTCCGGTACACCCCGAAGGGCATACTCTTCAAAAACAGCGTAAAAGGGTAGCTTTTGGGCAGGGGCTTCTTCGACGGCTTCATCATCAAACTTTAGATCCTGAGAAACTCGATCTAAGCCGTCTGGATCTGAACTCGCAAAGGGAGAGAGGAAAATTGCAACTAGGAGGGCAACACCTAAGCCAGCGATGACGAAGGCACGGTTGCGTTGGCGAGAGAGGTTGCTACTCATAAGTATTGAATCTCTGTCTAACAAGATGTATAAATTTAGCGGGTTGAAACTGGGCGAGAGTTTGAGGAGACTGTTTTGCGTGGTGGGTCAAAAAACAAATCAGGTCGAGCGCGCCAGACATAGCTGACAGCCACGACGGTAATGATCGCTTCGCCAATGCCGATCAGGATGTGCCAAAATGCCATTGCCCCTAAAGCCAGCCCCAGAGAGACTTTATCCGATAGCGCTAGTTGCACTGCCGTTAAAAGGGCAGCAACAAAGACACTCGTCCAAGATGCGATCGCTGTACCAATCAACATTCCCCGCCAAGTATTGCGTCCGATCGCAAATCGGATTGCTTTGTAGAGATAATAACCACCAAATGTCCCAATCAGACCCATATTGGTGATATTTGCTCCGAGTACCGTTAAGCCACCATCCTGAAAGAAGACAGACTGCACAATAAAAACAGCAACCATCACCAATGAACCAGCCCAAGGCCCTAGTAAAACTCCCGCTAGTGTTCCACCGAGTAAATGACCAGAGGTGCCTCCTGGAATCGGGAAATTGATCATTTGAGCAGCGAAGATAAACGCCCCACAAACCCCCATCAGTGGTACTGCCCGTTCCTGATAGTCCGCTTGCACTTGCTTTAGGGAGACTGCAATCAGGGCGATCGCAAGTAGCCAGGTGACAAGGCTAACGGGTAGACTCAAAAACCCATCGGGAATGTGCAACGCTAACTGTGGCTGTATAAGCCAATGCAGCAAGTTGTGCGTGGAAATACTGGGCAGCAAGACTGTAATCATTACTACAAACTCTATTTTTTGTCGGTTGCTTCAATAAGTGCAACCCTCTAATAAAACCTGTCTTGTATAAAAAATGCAATCCCATAGGGGGGCATTGAAAGAACCTCTTTTAGGATTAGATAAAAGTTGGAGCTTTCAATCTGCTATGAAAGCATTTAGAAGGATTCATAAACTCTATCTAGAGAAATAAATTATACAAAATTTGCGTCTTCTATCTAGTACAATCTGTGAGGTTCTTACTTGTCCTACACGAAAAAAGTTATAGAGCTACTGAGATTTCTGTTAAAGATGATGGACAAATGACTTCAGTAAGCGTTAAAGATTAAAAACTTCTTTTACCCTTGTTAAGGGTATTGAAAAATAAACTTAATGATTAGTACTGCAAAAGGGACTAATTGGTTTCCTAAACCTATCGGTCAGTTTTAAATTAGTATTTCCTATTTTTGTTTGGCTAAAGTTTGCTTCTCTTCGGTCTGCACCAATGAACTTAAGAAAATTGGTGTTACCTGTTTTAGGTTTACCTCTTTAAAGAATCGCCTACTAAAAAATCTCGTCTTCCACTAGATATTGGAATTTGCTTGGCATCTTAGCTCTCCAGGGATTAACAATGTGGGAGGAGTGTGTTGGTGTGAGGCTAAAATGTATCAAATTTTGCAGAATCGTCTACGGGTTAGTCCAGTTGTAGCGATCGCATTTCTACTTTTCGTTGTGTCGGGTGAGGTGAGTGCTACCGAGAAGTCAGTCACTAGGGGATTGGAGGAAAACTCAACTGAGCCAACCTTAACCCAATCCCAAGCAGTTGAGGTGACAGACTCAACATCAAGTGTCTTAGAGCAAATCAATCACTATAACAATCAGGAAGCAGATGATTTTGGGCAGGTAACCAACGTTTCTCAACTCGCTGATGTTCAACCGGGAGACTGGGCGTATGAAGCTTTGCGATCGCTTGTGGAACGATATGGTGCGATTGCGGGTTATCCTGATGGAACCTTCCGAGGCAACCGCAGCATGACTCGCTATGAGTTTGCCGCAGGCTTACAACGCGCCCTCGATCAAATTCAGACACTCATCGCGAGAAATGAAAATCTTGTCACTCAAGAAGACTTAGCAACTTTACAACGCTTAAGGCAAGGCTTTATCCTTGAACTCACTTTACTACGCGCTGATGTTGATGCGCTTACTGCCCGTACTAGGGAACTGGAACTCACGCAATTTTCCAGCACAACCAAACTGGATGGAGAAGTCATCTTCGGGCTTGCCAGCATTGTAGATGGAGAGGATGCCGAGGGTAATGATATTGATACTGTCACCACATTTGGTCATCGAACCCGTTTAAACTTAGAAACCAGTTTCACAGGTAGAGATATACTCCGCACACGACTTCAGGCAGAAGGCTTGAGTTCTCTGGAAAGCCGTACTCTTACCCCCGAAGGTGAACTGGCTTTTACAGGGGAAACAGATAGTGATGTTCAACTGGATGAACTGCTATATAGTTTCCCTATTGGTAGTCGTACCCAAGTTGTCATTGCCGCGAATGCTGCTGGGGCGGAAGATTTTGCTAATACAGTTAATCCTTACCTGGATGGTGATGGCGCAAGCGGCGCACTCTCACGCTTTGGGACTCGCCCTTCTATCTACTACCTCGTGAAGGGTGCTGGTGTTGGTGTTCGCCACGCTTTTAGTGACAATGTAGAACTGAGTCTAGGTTACTTAGCTGGTGATGCGGGTAATCCGGAAGCAGGTGCTGGTTTGTTTAATGGTTCCTATGGCGCATTAGCGCAGTTAGTGGTTCAGCCGAGTGAACGCTTGAGTCTTGGTTTAACCTATGTTCACGCCTATAACAACTACTTAGGTACTGGTAGCAACAATGCCAATTTGTTAGGACTATCGGCACTCAGCAATTCCTACGGTGTGGAAGCATCCTTTGAAATTAGCCCTCAGTTCGTTTTGGGCGGTTGGGCAGGATATACCCAAGCGCGTGTCATCGATCAGGGAGATGCTAGTATCTGGAACTGGGCAGTAACCGCCGCATTTCCGGATTTGGGTAAGACTGGTAACCTGGCAGGTATTATCATTGGCATGGAGCCAAAAGTAACGGATAGTGACAACCCTTTGGTAAATCTGGGTATTGATAACCCAAGCACGTCACTTCATCTAGAAGCGTTCTATCAATACAAGTTGACGGATAATATCACGATTACGCCGGGGGTGATTTGGCTGACAGCACCCGACCACAATAGTGTTAATGATGATGTCGTGATTGGAACGGTGCGGACAACCTTTAGTTTCTAGACTAGCGTTTGCGATCGCAATTCAAATATCAGCCGCTTCCTAACAAAAAGCAACTATGGCGGTTAGCAGTCAGCTATCAGCTATCAGCTTTTCTGTTTTCCTTGAAAAGTACAAGCCTTTTGACCTTCTGCCTTCTTGCACTAGCCCCTATCCCCCATCCCCTTATGACCAATAGCCATCAAACCAACAAGCAAAAAGTCATTGGGTTGTTACCCGCTGGCGGATATGCAACAAGGATTTCGCCCTTACCTGTAAGTAAGGAGTTGTATCCGATTGGCTTTCGGCATGTGGAGGAAGGCGGTAGTTTACGACCAAAAGTTGTTTGTCATTACCTGTTGGAGAAGATGCAGTTAGCAGGAATTGAGCAAGCCTTCTTTATTCTGCGTGCTGGGAAGTGGGACATTCCTGCCTATTTTAGGGATGGCACAATGCTGAAGATGAACTTAGGCTATCTGATTATGAACTTGCCTTATGGTGTGCCTTACACCTTGGATCAGGCGTATCCTTTTGTTCAAGATTCGCTGGTAGCCTTGGGTTTCCCGGATATCTTGTTTCAGCCTGATGATGCCTATGTACAGTTACTTGCGCGTCAAGCGACGACTCAAGCTGATGTTGTCTTGGGATTATTCCCGACTAATCAACCTCAAAAGGCAGGTATGGTTGATTTTGATACGACAGGTCGAGTGCAGCTAATTGTCGAAAAGCCTCACGAGACTGATTTACGTTATATGTGGGGGATTGCCGTATGGACACCTACTTTTACACAGTTCATGCATGAGTACATAGTGGTGATTGAGTCGGGTAAAGTGCGAAGTGAGGCGGCGGATTCGCTACCACCACAATCAGAGATACCGATTGGGGATGTAATTCAAGCAGCAATTTATAAAGGGTTGCGAGTAGAAGCTGAGGTATTTCCTCAAGGTAGTTACCTGGATATTGGCACACCGGATGATTTAGTACGGGCAGTTAGGGATTTTTCTGTTGAGGTTTAGTTGTTGGTTGTTGGTTGTTGGTTGTTGGTTAGCATCAGTGATTTGAAAAAAGCGATCGCACGAATGGCACTGACTTAAAGAATAAATCCAACCTCTGCCACCTCTCGATCAATCCTTGTGCAGGGGGTTTGGGGGAGGCACTCCGTCCCCCACCGGAGCTTTAGTGAGGAGGGGGTTTGGGGGGAAGCCCCCCAAGCAAGGTTTTTCTACGAACGATTACTTTTGGCTTAAGTCAGTGACATTAAGCGATCGCACAACCGGAATCAAATACTGTGACAAGGTAAAAGCATCGACTCCTAATTCTGTTCGTTCCTCTGCTGCCATAATCCCCGCTTGGGCGTGCCACCAAGCGGCAACGGCAGTTGTTGCTTCCAAAGGCTGTTCTTGCAAGGCTTCCTGCGCCACTAGACCTCCCAAAAGCCCTGTCAATACATCCCCACTACCACCACGAGCAAGAGCGGGTGTACTCTCAGGAATCAGCCAGACAGAGCCTCCAGGATGAGCAATTGCTGTCCTGGCCCCCTTTAACAAGACGACAGCACGACTCAGTTGGGATGCTTTACGAACAGCACTTACTCGATCTGGGAGTAACGTTGCTGAGTCGGGGAATAGGCGCTTAAATTCACCAGCATGAGGTGTTAAAACGGTAGTTGCTCTACGCCTTAATAATGTGGGAATCGTTCTCAGTTCAGCAAGAATATTTAAACCGTCTGCATCTAAAACTAGAGGACATTCAGCCTCTAACACGCTTTGCACCACTGGCTTCGCCTCCACCGTCAAACCAGGGCCACACGCGATCGCACTATACTTACTCAAATCAAACGCTGCTGGTAACTCCAAAATTGCCCCATCTTGTGTCTCTGGGCAACCGATAACTAGCGCCTCTGGCAACTGGCTACTCAGCATCGGCTTGAGGCTTTCTGGCACGGCAATCGAGAGCATCCCAACGCCACTGCCACGCCCACCTAATCCTGTTAAAAGTGCCCCTCCTGAATACCGACGAGAACCACAAACTAGTAAGAGATGCCCTTGCTTGTATTTATGAGTTACGGCTGGGCGAGGTATCGGTAACAAGTCTTTGGCAGTGGCGGCTGTCATTCGTTGCATCCCAACGGGTTCACTGAGGATTGACCAGACATCCCTCATAGGAATGCCAAAATCAATTAACTCCGCTTTACCGAAATACTCCAACGCTTGGTCTTGCAGAATAGCCAGCTTCCACAACCCTAAGCAAAGAGTATGGGTTGCCCGAACTGCCGTTCCCAACACTTCTCCCGTATCTGTATGTATCCCAGAAGGTAGGTCAATGCTGACAATCGGTTGCGATCGCTGATTTAACTGGTCAATGGCACCAGCAATTTCCCCTTCAAGTACTCTCGTTTGCCCAAAGCCAAATAAGCCATCTATAATCAAGTCGCACTGATACAAGGGCGAAATCTGCTCATAAACAGGAATACCCAAACTCTCTGCATACTGAGCGTGATTGGCGGTGAGTTCCTTGAGCTTTGAAATCGGACGATAAATCAGCACATCGTAGCCCTGGAAGTGCAACTCCCGCGCCACGACTAAAGCATCCCCCCCATTGTGTCCTGGCCCTACCAACACACCGACTCGACGTAGGAGAGAACGAGGGTAAAGTTCCTGGATACGACGGCTAATCAGTCCGGCAACCTTTTCCATCAACGCGGCAACTGGCATCCCTGCCTCAAAGATGCGCCCTTCTATCTCGCGCATCTGCTGTGCCGTCACCACGACTTGCTCGATTTGTTCTCGCCGATTATTCCCTGTAGTCAATGCTTGCTTGTCAAATGCCATTTTGCTTGTCTGCTTCTTTCCCCTGCCTCTTTTGCCAACAAGTTTATCTTGCAACTTGAAGATGCGATCGCTTCGCAACACTCACTATGTCAACGTGGACAAATAAAATAGTATTCAACAATCTAGGCGTGTACATCCCCCTTATAAATATCAGGTATGGCAGTTGAGATCGAGCGAAAGTTTCTTGTCAAAGGTGAAGTGTGGCGTAGGCATCAGTCAGAGGCAGCACTTCTTACTGGCACCATCTATCGTCAAGGTTATCTTTCCACTACAAAAGGCAAATCTGTAAGAGTACGCCTAGCAGGAAATCAAGGCTATCTCACCATCAAAGGTTTAACCAAGGGTGTTTCTAGAGCGGAGTATGAGTATACTATTCCAGCAGAGGATGCTCAAGAAATGCTGGATACATTATGTGAACCCCCGTTGATTGAAAAAACACGCTACAAAATAGAATTCGGTGGCTTACTTTGGGAAATAGACGAATTCGCTGGTGAAAATCAAGGCTTAATTGTGGCGGAAGTTGAACTCACCGACGAAAATCAAGTTATTGAACTGCCAGACTGGATTGACATAGAAGTTTCCGATGATCCCAGATATTACAATGTCAATCTATCTCAACATCCGTATAGTCAGTGGTCAATCCAGTAAGTAAAACTGTAGTGTTTTTCAAGTCAATAAAGTACCAATTGTTGTAGGGGCGCACGGCTGTGCGCCCTTGACTGTATTGTTTGTAGGATGGACATCTCGTCCGTCCAGTTTATGCCATTAGATGTATAGCAGTTGCTCATTCTGGTAAGTAATAACTCTGCCAGAAACTATTGTAATGATTATCATTGTTGTTCGTTACATCACCCCTTTATTTTTTGTTCTCACTCGCTGATACAACTCCTCCATTACCTCAATAAAAGAAGTATCCTTCTTCCAAAATGGTGGGAAATCTCCCGCCTTCTTAATTAAAATTGCTGGAATACTTGCTGGAGAAGCCGCTTCGATAGTTTGTGGTAATCGCTTTTCCCCTAGCCAAAAGTCTCTTAAACTTACCGATTCTTTTCCTGGCACTTTTTCAGGTTTCGTGTAGTAGGAGACAGCCGATTCAATCGGAATATCTTCAGGTTCTATTCCTGAGGAGAGAACTTGCCCTAGTGGAGATTTAGCCAACTCTTGAATGAGTTTTTCCCGTGATAATCCTCTAAGTTCAAATAGTAAGAATGGGTTAGAGTCTAATTCGGAGGCTACTAAGTAATAAACTCCAGCAATATGTTTACAAGGATTGGAATAATCCGGACAGGAACAATTGGTTGTAAAATCCTTACGGCTCTGAGGTAATAAATTTAAATCTAGCTCAGTAAAAGCCGATTCTATATTATCCGGCACTTCGTTCATTAATAACTTTGAGACAAAACTAGCTTTCGACGCAATCTGTGCGATCGCTTTTGACCAATCTGCTGCTGAAATGGGTTTAATCTCGATAGTTGTGTTGTATAAAGGTTCTTTGTAAACCCCGAAATAGGGATTAACTGACCCCCTCACCTTTGCTGTAATTTTTCCTTGAATTATTTTATATTCCTTAATTTTACCTCCGCTGGCATAAGACCGACCCCTCCCTAATCTAGCTGAGTCAGTAAAGGCTTCCAACGCGGCAATAAATCGCTTTCCCCACCATGTTCTACTAAATTGTGCCATTTCTAATTACTCCAAAATCGCTGTTTTGTTCAAAGCAATCAACTGTTTAAAGCTTTCATTGTCCAGTTCAGTTAACCAAGATTCATCTGTCCCAATAATTGCTGATGAGAGTTTCTTCTTATCTTCAATCATTTGATCGATGCGTTCTTCCAAAGTTCCTAATGTTACAAATTTATGAACAAATACATTTTTATTCTGACCAATCCGGAAAGCACGATCTGTTGCTTGGTCTTCCACTGCTGGATTCCACCAACGGTCAAAATGGAAGACATGATTTGCTTTAGTTAGGGTAATCCCAACACCACCAGCTTTCAGAGAAAGGATAAACACAGAAGGTTCAGTTTCTGCGTCTTGAAACTCAGTAATCATCTTTTCCCGTTTGTTGCGATTGGTGCCACCGTGAAGATAATAGGTGTTGTAATGTAGGGTTTGTTTGAGATACCTCTCCAGGTTGTCGCCGATTTCTGTAAACTGGGTGAAAATCAGTAAGCTTTCCCCTTCGGCATTGACCTCTTCTATCATCTCGGCAAGGCGTTCTAGTTTATGCGATCGCTCTGGGAGAAACTCACTGCTATCCTGTAAGAACTGCGCTGGGTGATTGCACACTTGCTTCAGCTTCATGAGGGTAGACAAGATTAGTCCCTTGCGTTGTATGCCTTCTGCTTCCTCAAGTTGTCTTTCTACATCCTTAACAACTGCCTCATATAACGAAGCTTGTTCTTTCGTTAGGTTGCAATACTGTTTGTGTTCAACTTTATCCGGCAAATCTTTAATCACTTGCTTATCCGTCTTCACTCGCCGAAGAATAAATGGTTCTACCAACTTCTTTAAAGTGGTAGACTTTACTTTATCATTCTCTTTTTGAATCGGAATTTCAAACGATTTGCGAAATTGCGCTTCCTTCCCCAAGTAACCAGGATTGAGAAAGTTAAAAATAGACCACAGGTCTAATAAGCGGTTTTCTACTGGTGTTCCTGTTAAAGCCAGACGGTGCTTAGCTTGGAGTTTTAAAACCGCCTTAGTTTGTGCTGCTTGAGGATTTTTGATATTTTGTGCTTCATCGAGTACAATGCGCTGCCATGTCACACTTTTAAAGAGTTTTTCGTCTTTTCTGGCTAGAGTAAAAGATGTAATTATGACATCGTAGTTTGAAGCCGCAGCAATAAATTCTTGTTCATCTTTAATTCGGCTACTACCGACTGGGTGGGATAAACACAACTGTAAATTAATGAGTCAATAATCTTTTTATCAAAGCTAGCTGGTAAAGGAGTATTGACAACAATTTCGGTTAGGATATATTCGGAGAAATGTCGTAACAAAGTCTCTTTATCATAAAATTCAGTTGAGTTTATTTGGCTTTCTGAGCCGCAAACACAAGCCAGGGGCATACAATCAACATATTGATGAATCTTTGCTTCATATTGCTCAGAAATGATTTGCCAAGCTGGATAAATTTCAAAATTATTAGCTGGCTTTTTTCGTTTTCCTTTAGGAAGAGGTAACTCCCGATATTTTAGAGCGGGAATATATTGGTCTTTGAGGAGAACTTGCTTGAAAGACTGAGTATAGTGGTACCAGAAGAGCAAGTCTGAGCCAAACTGGAGTTCGTTTGAGCTATAGAGAGCTAGAAAATGAAGGTCATTGAGGAGTTGAATAACTGGTGTGACCTGGTAAGACTTAAAATTAGTACCTCGAAGAGTTCGAGTGACTTGATAACAATCAATAGCCCAAGCTTTAAAATCTATGTCTTCAGGAGTCTCTCCTTCTAGATATCGAGTCATTTCTAGAGAAGGGAGAGGTTGGTTATCGAGGCTAGGTAGAATGAAGTATTTTGAGGAAATATTATTTTTAATCAGGAGCGAGGGAGTTTCGGGAATACCCAATTTCTTGAAAAGAAAGTTAGATAAATCCTCTTTCCTTAAATGTCCTGGATGAATGTTTTCTGATTGAGTTTTATTTCTCTTCTGAAAAAACGTTTCTATCCATAAGTAAAAAGCACCCGTTTGGATGAATGATGTTTCGGATGAGGGAATCCAAGTGCCGTGGAGAACTTTCATGGGTAGATGCCTCTAAAGTTTGTTATTCTTAGCTACCTATTTGAGGGATGATACCAAATCTTGGTGTTCTAGTATTGTTGCGTTTCCCACAGACCAGGACTTAAAACGAATGTCACTCTCCTTAAGCCCTGAACTAAAGTTCGGGCTGAATTAATGAATGGGTTGTGTATCTCCGGTGCTTTTACCCGCCTTCACCTGATTTCAGCCTAAAATGGGCAGTGGAAATCTGAGGGAACCGTTGCATGGAAGCGACAAAGGTTCGTACTTCAAAGACCTTCAAAAAACTAGAGACGCACCTACGCAGTTTAGTAGGAAAAGCGATCGCAGATTACAACATGATTGCAGAAGGCGATCGCGTAATGGTTTGTCTGTCCGGTGGCAAAGATTCCCACACCCTACTCGACGTGCTGCTAAGCCTCCAACGCAAAGCGCCAATAAAATTTGACCTCCTCGCCGTGAACCTGGATCAGAAACAGCCAGGTTTTCCAGCGCATGTGTTGCCAGAGTATTTGGACTCTTTGGGGGTGCCGTATCGAATTGTCGAACAGGACACCTACAGCATCGTTCAGCGAGTCATCCCTGAAGGAAAAACCATGTGTAGCCTATGTTCGCGCTTGCGTCGCGGCATTCTCTATCGCGTTGCTTCTGAAGAGGGTGCTACTAAGATTGCTCTGGGTCATCACCGGGATGATATTGTGGAAACCTTGTTTCTCAATATGTTCTATGGTGGACAACTCAAAGCCATGCCACCAAAGCTGTTGAGCGATGACGGACAACAGGTGATTATTCGACCGCTAGCCTATTGTTCGGAGCGTGATATCGAGCGTTACGCAGACATCAAACAGTTTCCCATCATTCCCTGCAATCTGTGTGGTTCTCAGGAGAACCTGCAACGGGCGCAGATCAAGCAGCTATTGCAGACTTGGGAACAGGAACATCCAGGACGAATTGAAACTTTATTCAGTAGTCTTCAAAATGTTACCCCATCCCATCTTGCCGATACCCAGTTGTTTGATTTCGCTAGCCTAGGCAATTTGCGATCGCACACATCAACCACTAACTGACACTACGATGAAATTGTTACGAGAGAAACTAGGGAATGAAGTCTGATAAGGAGGGTTGCAACGTTGAAGCGAGATGAAGTGCTAGCGATTATTAAAGTCCATCAAGTCAAGCTTCAAGAACTAGGAGTCAAGTCTTTAGATTTGTTTGGTTCTGTAGCACGGGATGAAGCTAGACAAGATAGTGATGTAGATTTTCTAGTGGAGTTTTCCAAACCTGTCGGATTTTTTGAATTCTTTGAGATTCAGCACTATTTAGAGGATATCCTGGGACGTGATATTGACCTAGGTACCCAGGATGCTTTAAAAGAACATCTGCGTGAACCTGTTTTGAAAGATGTGATTCATGTCTTCTAGAAGCTGGCAACTCCGAGTACAGGATATTTTGAATGCGATTTCTACGATCCAACAGCGTACCGATAGGCTGACATTTGAAGAGTTTAGCGCGAATGAAATGCTTGTAGAATCAGTCCTCTATAAGTACATTGTCATTGGTGAAGCCGCAGCAAATATTCCTGCCGAGATTCAGCTTCGTGCGCCTCAAGTTCAGTGGCGATTGATGAGCGACATGCGAAATATCATGGCTCATGAGTATTTTCACGTTAATCTCAAGATCGTTTGGGGAACGATTCAGAACAACCTTCCTCCAGTGGTAGAACCTCTGAGAAATCTATTGACTAGCGAAGCAGAGAATGAGTTTTGAATATCGAGTGCGATCGCATCTATATTCTCTTGAACTCCGAGGATAGAAGCTTAGGCAAGGTCAAGCGCGTGTTGCTTCAGTTCATCCAGAGAAACGTATTCCACAGCTAATGCATGGGTTGCTGACAAAACTACAGGTGGAGCAACGCCAGCATCTAGCGCCTCCTTCCATCGACTCGCACACAGACACCAGCGATCGCCAGGTTTCAAGCCAGGAAAATCAAACGCTGGCACTGCTGTACTCAAATCATTCCCTCTGGACTTGGTAAATGCAAGGAACTCTTCCGTAACTTGGGCACAGACGATATGCGAACCAACGTCACCAGCTCCAGTGCTACATTTTCCATCCCGATAAAATCCGGTCATGGGAGAAGTGCAGCAAGTCTCCAATTCTCCTCCAAGGACATTTCTAGCTTGTGTCATGACGGTAACTTTTTTAGTAATGGGTTTCATCAATAGATTACTAAAGATACGTTTGCGATCGGCAAGTCGTATTCTGCTCATATCATTTAGTATCAGCATAGGCAATCACGCTATGGGGCAGACTCCTGAAAATTCCTCAGATGAAATCTATTTTGCAATGAAAGTGATAAATCCAGTCAATTTCGTGTTGGAGACAAGCAGCGATGATCCAAGTCAAGAGTGAGCAACAAGTTTTACAAGAAGGACTACAGATCCTTTTTTCCAATATGGAACCATCCCAGGTTGCTCGATTCTGGGCAGCGTCCAATCTGGGGAAAGGGAATTACCTGAAACTTAAGGATGAGCTTTTTGCACAAGAATCAGTGGCGAGTTTATACTCTAAGGTTTTAGAGTTTCAGAAATCGAAGCGCGAAGTCTAACGCAGCCGTTATTCTCAGTTGCTGGCTGACAGTAGATCAACGGGGAGCCTTTGATTCTCGTTTTAAGGCATCGGTTATCATACAATGAGTGAAGGAATTGCTGAGTAAGTGTATCGTATAACAACGGTGTAGTACTGACTTTGCGATAGCTGAATAGATAGCGTAAGTTAATGACATCTAGCGCAGGCTAGCTTCAAGGATTAAGCCATTTAGAAAGCAAGTATGGCAAGAAACTTATTTTTAGATGCTCTGATTAGTAGAGAAGATTTTGATGTTCAGGATGAATCGCAGATCTCCCAGGGACCTCATAAAACTAGTTTAAGCTATAGTGACTTTAAAATCCCCGGTTTTTTCTTTGCGTCTTTAAGGAAGCCTGATTTTCAAAGAGAAACAAGTGAATGGGATACTGAAAAAGTATGTGATTTAATCGCAAGCTTTCTTGATGGCGATTTGATTCCAGCAGTTATTCTTTGGAAGTATGCAGATAGCTATACCTTTGTTATAGATGGTGCTCATCGAATTAGTGCTTTAGCAGCATGGGTTAATGATGACTATGGCGACGGTAAGCTTTCAAGAAAGTTTTTTGATAATAGTATTCCTGAAATTCAAATTGATAATGCAAAGAAGGCTAGAGAGCTAATTAATACAGAGATTGGAGCATTTAAGCATTATGAAGAGTCTTTGTTTGAGCCTGATTTAGCGGAAGACAAAGTTAAAAAGAGGTTAAAAACCTTGGAACGAGAGCTATCGATCTTCAGTGGGTTAATGGAGATTCGAGAAAAGCAGAAGACTCTTTCTTCAAGATAAATCAAAAATCTACTCCTCTCAAAGATACTGAGATTGCAGTCCTTAAATCTAGAAGAAAACCTTCTGGATTATGTTCAAGAGCTATTCGTCGAGGAGGTCAAGGCTATAAATATTGGAAAACCTATAATCCCCAAATAGCTGATGATATTCAGAAAGAGGCAGAAGAGGTTAATAAACTTATTTTCGAGCCGATATTAACTAGCCCTATTAAAAGCCTTGATCTACCTCTTGGTGGGAAAGATCATGAAGCCAGCTCGTTATCTATGATCTATGAATTAGTTAGCCTTTTTAAGAGTGATAAAGAGGTCGATGATGAGAATGGGGATAAAACACTTAGTTTGTTGAAATCCATCCGTAAAGCCTTGAGGCGAGTAAATGATATTCATCCTTCTTCGTTAGGTCTTCATCCTATAGTCTACATATATAGTAGTAACGGTCATTTTCGAGTAAGTTGTTTTCATGCGGTTATTGAATTCTCTAGAAGATTAGACCAGAAACGTAAACTAGACATTTTTACAAGACATCGTGCCAACTTTGAGTTAATATTGATGGAATCCGACAATATTATCCAGCAAATTGTTAGGAAGGTACGGCAGGCAAATAAGGCAATAGTACCTATTGTTGATTATTTTGATGCGATTCTTGATGAGTTGAATAAAGGTGTTTCTCCTGAAGATGTACTAAGAAACGTAGTTTTACAAAAGAAATTTTCCTATTTAGTTTTGTCAGTTGAACAAGCAGAAATCCAATCTTCTTCGTTTTCCAAAGATACCAAGAGTGCTGCTTTTATTAGAGAGGCAGTAAAGACTGCACCTTGCTGTTCAATTTGTGGTGGATTGTTACATACAAAGTCAATTCAAATCGACCATAAAATACGAAAACAGGATGGTGGGACCGGAGCTTTAGAGAATGCTCAGTTGTCTCACCCCTACTGCAACAGTACTTACAAAAACTAAAGTCTGAAATAATACAAGCCTTACACAGAGTATTTGCTCTTGCTCTTGCTTTTGCTATTCTCTCACGAGGGTTTATATTTCGGAGATGTATACTACAGGCATCTATAACCCTAACTTTTCCCGTATCACATCCTCTTTATCTCTGAATCCTACCAGCACGGCTGCTCCATCCTTCACGAAAAGCGGTCGCTTGAGAAGCATCGCATCCTTGGCAAACGCCTCAATCCACTGCTGGGAAGCCCAAGTCTGCTTCTCGTCACCTAGCGCCCGGTAGGATTGACCTGAAGTGTTCCGCATCGGCTTAGCACCTAGAGTATCCACCCAACTTTGGATCGTTTCACGGGTTGGTGGATTTTCCTTTGTATTAATAAAGTCGTACTCAACACCCTTCTCTTCGAGCCAGTTGAGAGCCTTCTTGCAAGTGGTGCAATTTGGTATTCCGTAAACTTGAATAGACATAACGTTTGTTAATCAACATTAACTACTATGCAATGCACCCAATATTTTTAACCATTTCCAATGCCTCTAGGCAACCTAGACTTACTAAAGCCCTCACTGCTATTAAAGCTATGTGCAACTTAAATGCCGACTAGCCGATATCCCACCATAGAGCCAGGTTTCTGTCAGACAAACTTTTTAAGCTACTGAAATACCTGAATATCCTCTCTTGTGAGTCCTGATCAAAAAGATAAAGTTGTGGATGAGCGGGACACCAACGAAAATCGTCCTTTGGGTGTGCAACGACCTTTTCGAGCCGCCTTGCTCCTGTTGGCGGGACTCCTCCTCATCCTGGGTATTCTCTTTAGCTGGGGTTCGTTAAGTATGATTCAGATGCCTGGGGAAAGCTATCGAGGAGAGTTACCACCCTTAACCCAAAAAGAAGTGGCGCTCAGGGATTCCCTTCAACGGGATGTAGAAAAGCTGGGGAGTGAAATTGGGGAACGGAACTTCCTACACTACAAGGAACTAATGGCGGCGGCTGATTTCCTAGACGCTTCATTCGCTCAAGCTGGGTATAAAGTCCAGAGGCAAGGATACACCATTGACAACCAGACCTACTACAATCTTGAAGTCGAAATCCCCGGTACTCAACGAGCTGACGAGATTGTTATCGTCGGCGGACACTACGACTCAGTATCTGGTAGTCCTGGTGCAAATGACAACGGCACTGGCGCTGCTGCCACTTTAGAACTAGCGCGTCTATTTGCTGGGAAAAAGCCTCAAAGAACCTTACGGTTTGTTGAGTTTGTTAATGAGGAGCCGCCTTTTTTCTTCTCAGAAGGGATGGGGAGTCTGGTTTATGCGTCTCGATGCAAACAGCGCTCTGAAAACGTCGTTGCCATGCTCAGTCTGGAAACGATCGGGTACTATTCTGACAAAATTGGTAGCCAAAAATATCCTTTACCTGAGCTATCCTCCATCTACCCGCTCCAGGGGAATTTCATCAGCTTCGTCGGCAATGTCGCTTCCGAGTCACTGGTAACAGATGCGATCGCGTCTTTCCGTCGTCATACCAAATTCCCGTCTGAAGGGACTGCACTGCCAAACGAAATTACTGGTGTAAGTTGGTCTGATCAGTGGTCATTCTGGCAGCAGGGTTATCTCGGAATAATGGTGACGGACACCGCACCTTTTCGTTATCCCTACTATCACACCGCAAATGATACCCCCGACAAAGTTAACTACGAAAGCCTCGCACGGGTAGTGGCAGGTTTGGAATATGCGATCGCGGATCTATCAGGATTGAGCCAACCAGAGTAGTAAATCCACAATTCAGTTATCTCCTTGCTCATTGATTATTTCAACACGACTGCCGATACCGAACCCAAAGAGAAAGATTGTCGTTTCTCCCTAATCTGTGTTCATCTAGACAACCTCGCTTAGCACGAATCCCCTTCTCAAGACATACAAGATTTTCTGCCAGAATCTTATTTGTCTAACCCTCGTCTTACTTTGTTATAAGCGATCGCTCTAACATTTTTTACTTTTGGTAGAAGTTCAAATTGATAGAGTTTCTTATCTTTAAAGATAAGAAAATAAACTATTTCTAATCGTGACCTACTAAGAGCTTAGAGCATTTAGGAGTCATTGAGGTATTAATATGAGCGAGTACATCACTTTCTGCTTTTTGGTTCTATCGTTACTGGGTTGGGCGCTTTCTGAGTGTCTGCTCTTTTTGACCTGATTTTAATGCGGTAAATCATCTTGAGGAACTTATGCTCGACTCTCTTTTACGTTCATTTTCTGACTCTAATATCAATACAGCAGTTCACCCTATAGAAGTGGCAACTGTACTAGACGTTATTCCTGAAAATACTTCTCGTTTAAATTTATCTCAAGCTGAGTTACATAGCCCTGCTATGAACGCGACTGTATTTTCAACAACCAAAGGCAGTGTTTCAGCTATAGAGTTTGGGGAAGAACTGATTTTGTTCAATATAGCTGGGCAAGAAAAACCAGTAGTTTTAGATATAGATACGCCGCTCGAAAGAGTAAAGCAGTTAATTCTGAGTTATATTCAATAACTTAGGAAATCCGAGAGTGTAGGTAAAGAAAAAGAGTACTCATGAATTCAATTAAGCTAAGACTTCTCGGCGATGGTAGACGCGGTTATCGGCAACTTATCAGATTCTCTACAGTTGTGGTGGACAAGGGGAATTTGATTATTGATTGCCCCATACCCGATGATGCAAAAGCTTTGCACCAACAGTTTGCTTCTGATTTATACCGAATTGCGTCTCGGCTAAAAGTTATCCAAACTGTCGAAATTAAAGGCAATGGAGAAACCCTTTACGAGCCGTGCCCAGTTAGGATAATTTTTTAATAAGCTGATATGCATTGTAAATTTTATATTGAACAAGCCTTGCTTTTTGTCACTGTTAACCGTTGACTGACAACCGTCAACGGCTAACAAAGAAGGGATTGCAATCAAGCAAGCAACTTAAATGGCGCTGCCGCTTACTCTTGATGACTACGCAGTTGCTCCACGATATAGTCCTCGATTTCTTTTCTGTCTCTAGCAGTTGCCCCTCTTTGATAATTTTTCCCCGCTTCTTTGACAAACTTGCGCTTCTCGTTAGACGAGGTGGTTCCTTTCGAGCGTGAGCCTTTTACTTTTTCTTGTAAGGCAATCCATGTCTGTTCACCCATCGCTTCGCCTATCTGAACGAGAGCTTCTGGCAGCAATCTTTGAGCTTCTTTGCGAAAATCCTCTTCGGTTTCCAAGTCTGATAGTTCAATTTGTCCGAAATCGATCCTGATTTGCTCTTTTTGCATCTGGAATAATCTTGATCCCTTAAGTAGCGCGAATTAACACTTGACACAGGAAAAAATCTTATTGTGTTTTTCGTGTTAATAAGCACCAACATAAGGCTTAAATTGTTTTTTTAGAATATAGCAATGTTTATTGCCTTATTACGTTCTAATGTGAAAGTTGACCGATCCAAATACGCGATCGCCTTCTCTAATGCCTTAAGAACGACCAACAACCAACAACTAACTACCTTTTCGCCCAATCAGCCAGTAAGTAAGCATTTCTCCCTTACCCTTAACCAGGGTAGTACCTCGCTCTTCAAAAACATACTTATCGCGTAACTGCTCATACGTTGTCGTCGTGACTTGAATTCCTCCTGGCATACCTTGGGATTCCATGCGACTAGCAACATTCACTGTATCGCCCCATAAGTCATAGGTGAACTTTTTTGTACCAATCACACCTGCTACTACAGGCCCCGTATTGATACCCATGCGGAGGCGGAACGGTTCATCGTTGTCGCGTTTGAAGTGACTGATTGCCTGTTGCATATCCAGTGCCATTTCTGCGATCGCTTCTGCATGGTCAGCTCTAGGTTTGGGCAAACCACCCACTACCATATAGGCATCGCCAATCGTCTTAATCTTCTCCAAACCGTGCTTTTCGCTGAGTTGATCGAACTCAGAGAATATCCGGTTGAGTAAAACTACTAATTCTCTGGGAGGAATCTGAGCAGAAATTTCTGTAAAGTTAACCAAGTCAGCAAACAAAACCGTCACTGAAGCAAAACTATCCGCGATCGTACTTTCCGCCAATTTCAGCCGCTGCGCGATCGGCTCCGGTAAAATATTCAACAGCAGTTCTTCAGCACAGGCTTGTTGATAGCGGAGTGCTTCTTCCCAAACCTTACGCACCGTCACATCAACAATACTGCCTTCGTAGTAGAGTAGTTCCCCATCAGCATCACGAACAGCGTGGCTATTTTCCGAAATCCAGATAATACTGCCATCTTGACGGAAAATTTGTAACTCAAAATTTGATACCCGATCCTGTGCGTCCATTAGCGCCCAAAACTCCCCTCGGCGTTGGGAGTCAACGTAAATTTGCTCACTGATAGCCGTCGAATTGGCAATCAAGTCTTCAGGAGACTTGTAGCCGTAAATTCTGGCTAGTGCTGGATTCGCACTGAGATAACGCCCATCCGGTGTTACTTGAAATAGCCCCTGATCAGAATTCTCAAAAATGCTGTGATACCGTTCCTCAGCTTGCCGCAGAGCATCAAGCGCCTGCTTACGCTCAGTGATATCGCGCACAATGCAGACGGCTTCATCAACACCGCTCTTGACAATCCGTGCCTCAAAACTATGAACCCCATCAGCCTTTTCTAGTTCATGTTCATAGGTTTGTAGCTCACCCGTTTCGACAGCTACCCGAACTAGGCTAAGCAACTGCTCTCTTACCTCCTCCTGCATCGGCACATCACGCAAATTCTTCCCAATCAACATTTCGGGTGGAACCAGCAAGTCATCTGCTTGTGCCTTGATGTCTAAATAGGTGCCATCCACCCGATGGCGAAACATCCGATCAGGCATGGCATCCAAAAGTGCCCGCATCCTTTCCTCGCTTTGCCGTAGAGCCTCGGTTGCTAGCTTACGCTCGGTAATGTTCATCGCCACACCAACCATGCGTATTGGCTTACTAGTAGGGTCGCAGTAAACCTGACCTTTGTGTCCTACCCAATTTAGGGTTCCGTCTGGCCAAATTACCCGAAATTCGATCGCGTAATCTCTTCCTTCTGTAAGCGCACAAGCCACCGATTGAGCCACATACTCACGATCTTCTGGATAGACAGAATCCAGAAAGGCTTCATAGGTAGGATGATACATACCCAGAGGCAAACCAAATACGGGTCCGAGTTGGTCAGAATAGACGACCTCATTGGTCATGATATTCCAGTCCCATGTCCCCATCTGGGCAGCTTCCAGGGCTAATCTGAGCCTTGCTTCACTCTCCTGCAACGCGGCGGCAGCTTGCTTAAGCTGGGTAATATCATGCACGACGACGCAGAAAACCTTCCGACTCCTGTAGGAGATTAGGCTAACACTGGCAGAAACATCAACAAGAGAGCCATCTTTGCGGCAGTGCTGCGTTTCGCTTAGATAAAGATGTTTTTCCCTTAAAATCTGCGAAATTCTTACCTCTAGAACGTCTCGATCAATAGGCACAAGATCGTAAAGAGTCAGCTCCAGAATTTCCTCAGCAGTATAACCGAGTAAATTGAGGTAGGTAGAATTGGCTTCCAGAACACGCTTGGTGACGGCATCAATGAGATACAAGCCTTCTGCACTCTGCTCAACAACAGCCCGATAGCGTTCTTCGCTTTCCTTAAGCGCTTCTTCTGCTCGTTTTCGTTCACTAATGTCTCTTAACGTAATCGCTATGCCATCGCTTAAGGGGACAACTTGATGGTGAAGCCAGGAGGCTTGCACTTGTGGTGTTGAAACCGGAAACTCTTCTTCTAAGACAATTCCCGTTTCAACAACCTTGATATATTTCTCCAACAAGCCAGAGGTGCGATTGAAGGGCAGAAGTTCATACATTCGCTTACCAAGCACCTGTTCTTTGGTCATCGAAATCATCTGTTCGCCGTTGGCGTTGAGGTCAGCGAAGGTAAAGTCGATAATGTGCCCTACCTCGTCTCGTAAACTCTGGAAGATGAAAAAGGCATCAAGACTACCCTCAGCCGCTGCCCGAAATCGCGCCTCGCTCTCCCGTAAGGCTTCTTCTACCCGCTTGCGAGCGGTGATATCACGCGCCATCCAGAGAACTGTATCGTCTGAAATTGGTGAAATACTAGCCGTTAACCAAACTTCTTGTTTCCCAATTGCAGGACGGCTGTACTCAACATTAACAGTCTGCCGAGTGAAGAGAGCTTGTTGGATGCAGCGAAGAAAGGTATCCGCTTGCGATCGCTCAAAAAGTTCGTGTACTGTCTTCCCAATCAGTTGATCAGCAGGTTTGTATAAAAGTGAGAGATTCGTCGGTGCAATTTTGAGATAGCGCCCTTGAGCATCAAGGACGATGACAACATCCGTAATTGTGGCGAACAAGGCATGGAGTTCTGCTTCCGAGTCACGCAGTACTGCCTCGACTCGCTGGCGTTGGGTAATTTCACGCTGTAACTCTACCCTCGCCGCTTCCAATTCACGAGACTTTTGCTCCAACAGCCAAGTTTTATGAACCTCTTGGCTGACTTCGGATAGCATTTCAATTACTACATTAGCGGTCTTGAAGTTCAACTCTTCAACACCTAACCAAGGCAGTGGTTTAATCGGACAATCGCTTCCTCCAACAATTTCAAATTGTCCTGTCGGTAATATTTTCCCAATTCTGCTTGCTTTCCCCACATGGTGATTGGGTTCGACGCGGACAAATCCGCCAGGAGCCTCAAAGCTTTGCCCATAAGCCGCTAGACGCACTCGCTCCACCTCAAAAGATGAGGCAAGTTCCACGGCTTGCTTCCACAGATAAACCTGAGTGTAAGCCGACTCGATTGGGTCAGAGGTTACGCGATCGCATCCATATCTCGCTTGAAAATTCTTAACAAATTGCCGATTGTTGGGGGTGTCTAAACTCTGAAAATAGCTCCAACTGGCGTAGTGACCAACAGCCGCTTCCCCAATCTTCTGGAGTTCTACTTCAGCAACACTGACAGCTAAGATAGGAATCTCTTGGGCTGTAATTCCTGCCTCTTGATATTGGCGATAAAAAGCGAGGTTGCTGTCGCCGTTGAGGGTATTGAAAACAACATCCGGTTTAGCTTGCTGGATTGTGAGAATAATCTCTCGAAAGTCTTGGCACTCTAGAGGAACGTACTCCTCACCAACTACTGTGCCATCTTGCTGTTTGAGTTGAGCTTTGATGATTTTGTTGGCAGTACGTGGGAAGACATAATCAGTTCCTAGAAGATAAAATCTGCTGCCTTTGTTTTGCAGCAGCCAGTTAACGGCTGGCTCAACTTGTTGATTGGGACAAGAGCCAGTATAGAAAATATTTTTGGAACACTCTAGTCCTTCGTACTGTAGAGGGTACCAGAGTTGAGCATTCAACGCTTCAAAGACTGGTAAGACAGCTTTTCGACTCGCAGAAGTCCAGCAGCCGAAGACGGTAGTAACATACTCGTGTTGGATGAGTTTTCGCGCTAAGCTTTCAAAGTAAGCGGGATTAGAAGCACCATCTTCAATGACAGGCTCAATAAGCTTACCGAGGACTCCTCCAGCTTGATTAATTTCTGTGATCGCCATGAGTTCCGCCTCAACTAGAGGCGTTTCACTAATGGACATCGTGCCGCTAAGAGAATGCAAGATGCCAACTCTTATAGGTGACAAAGTTGGGTTTTTGGCTGCTGACATGGATTGTAAAAATTTTGTTACTTAAAGCAACCCTTTACCGATATCTCTGCACCCAGTTATCTATACTTCTCTATCCTGGCATCTGGCTCAGCAATCAGGCTTAACCAACACTTCATACATTGAATCTACATAGAAGATGGGGAGGTGAGGAGATGGGGAGACCGTTTGAGCTTGGGTGATGGCGCAAATTCTTGCAAATTCTCTCAAATGCATCGCACAGTCTCTTGCTGCGGTAGTCTAGATCAAGTGACTCCATTCGCTAGTTTTCAATTGCGATCGCTCTATGTCCTCCACTGTTACCACTCCTCTCCGCACGATTCGTATTGGTTCTCGCAAAAGTCAGCTCGCTCTGGTTCAAACTTACTGGGTGCAAGAACAACTGCAGAAACACTTTCCTGATCGCACCTTTGAAGTCCAAACCATGAGTACCCACGGCGACAAAATCCTGGATGTTGCCTTGTCGAAGATTGGGGATAAGGGGCTGTTTACCAAGGAACTAGAACTTGGAATGCTCAGCAATGACATTGATTTTGCGGTTCATTCCCTAAAAGACTTACCTACCAACTTGCCCGAAGGATTGGTATTGGGAGTTGTTACGGAACGGGAGAACCCCGCTGATGCTCTGGTGGTGCATGAAAAGCACAAAGATAAGCAGATTGATACCCTCCCAGAAGGGGCAGTTGTTGGGACTTCTTCGCTACGGCGGCTGGCACAACTGCGCTACCACTTCCCTCACCTAGCCTTTAAAGATATCCGGGGCAACCTGAACACGCGCTTGGCAAAACTGGATGAAGGGGAATACGACGCAATTATTTTGGCAGTCGCCGGATTGCAGCGACTCGGAATGGGCGATCGCATTCACCAAACTTTACCACCAGAAGTTTCTCTTCATGCTGTCGGGCAAGGGGCTTTGGGGATTGAATGCCGCGCTGGTGATACCGAAGTCTTAGAATTGCTCAAAGCGATCGAACATATCCCAACAGCACAACGCTGCTATGCTGAACGGTCATTTTTGCGTAAGCTAGAAGGCGGTTGTCAGGTACCGATTGGTGTTAATACTCATTTAGATGGGGAGACTCTTACCTTAACGGGTATCGTCGCCAGTGTAGATGGCAAGCAGTTGGTAAAGGACACGCTTAGCGGTGAAGCAAGTCAGGCTGAACAACTGGGGATTGAACTCGCAGAACGGATGCGGCAACAGGGCGCACAAGAAATTCTAGAAGCCATTTTTGCTGAAATTCAGCGCGGCTAGAATCCTGATTTGCCAATCTTGAAGTAACTCAGGTTGGAGCAATAGCCATAAGTTACAGGATGCGATCGCCTCTTGATTAGGAATGGGCGATCGCATTTTTTTTAAACAATTGGCAAATTGAGCAAGAATTTACAATCTTATACAAAGGCAACTTCGATAAGCTTTCCTTGGAGTCACTCAGGAGAACCTCAAATGGAAAGTAAGATGACGGGGAAAGTCGCAATCGTCACTGGCGGTAGTTCGGGTATTGGTCGGGCAAGTGCGATCGCTTTCGGCGAAGCCGGGGCAAACGTTGT
Source organism: Symplocastrum torsivum (assembly GCF_059505465.1). Taxonomy (NCBI): domain Bacteria; kingdom Bacillati; phylum Cyanobacteriota; class Cyanophyceae; order Oscillatoriales; family Microcoleaceae; genus Symplocastrum; species Symplocastrum torsivum. Next base: position 175,135 of record NZ_JCACKQ010000125.1, read on the forward strand.
TGTTGCAGCCCGTCGTGAGGCAGAAGGAGAAGAAACAGTAAAACTCATCAGAGAAGCGGGTGGTGAGGGGCTGTTTGTCAAAGTAGATGTAACGAAAGCGGCTGATGTTGAGGCAATGGTCAACAAAACAATCGAAGCTTATGGACGATTGGATTATGCATTCAACAATGCAGGTTCTGGGAATGCAGGTGCGATCGTTGATTTAACTGAAGCAGATTGGGATTACGAAGTTAACGTCAATCTCAAATCGATTTGGTTATGTATGAAATATGAAATTCCAGCCATGAAAGAATCGGGTAGTGGTGCAATTGTCAATATGTCTTCTCAAGGAGCATTACTCGGTACTGCAAACTATGGAGCCTATGGCGCGGCTAAGGCGGGTGTAATCGCTTTATCCCGTGCTGCGGCGGCTGAGAATTCTGCTGCTCAGATTCGGATTAACTCTGTAAGCCCAGGTGCAGTAAAGACTGACTTATGGGTAGATGCTCCACCTGAAATGCTTGACCAAGTCGCCGCAGGTATTCCCCTGAAGCGTATTGGTAAACCTGAAGATATTGCTGAGGCGGTAGTTTGGCTATGTTCGGACGGGGCTGGATTTGTGACTGGACATAACTTGGTCATTGATGGTGGATTCACCGCAGTCCAGAAGTAGTAAAAGGCAATGGCACCGATAATTTGAGCGGCGTAAGCAGTTGTTAGAGCGGAGGGAAGAAAGCCCTTATTCAACCCAACTAAGTGATCGCTCTCTAGCACATACGATTATGCGTTCTTTGGGTACTATTATCTGAGACTAAAGGAACACAACAATCAATATGAGAATTCTATTTGTTGCCGCAGAAGCTGCACCGATCGCAAAAGTTGGGGGGATGGGGGATGTTGTCGGGGCGTTGCCTAAAGTTCTCAAGCAAATGGGGCATGATGTGAGGATTTTTATGCCTTACTACGGCTTCTTGCCCGACAAGATGAAAGTTCCTAGTGAACCAATCTGGAATGGCTATGCCATGTTTCAGAACTTTGGTGTCTATGAGACGATTTTACCGGGAACTGATGTCCCTCTATATCTATTTGGGCATCCTTCCTTCCTCGGTCGCAGTATTTACGGAGGGGCAGATGAAGACTGGCGTTTCACGTTGTTTGCTAACGGTGCGGCTGAATTTGCCTGGAACTACTGGAAGCCGCAAATTATCCACTGCCACGACTGGCACACGGGAATGATTCCGGTGTGGATGCACCAAGACCCTGATATTAGTACAGTTTTCACCATTCACAACCTCGCTTATCAGGGACCGTGGCGCTGGCGCTTAGATCAGATGACTTGGTGTCCTTGGTATATGCAAGGTCACAACACCTTGGCAGCAGCAGTTCAATTTGCCGATCGCGTAAACACAGTTTCTCCCACCTACGCCCAGCAGATCCAAACCGCTGAATACGGTGAAACGCTAGAAGGCTTACTGTCGTTCATCAGTGGGAAGACAGTCGGTATTGTCAATGGGATTGATACAGAAAGTTACAACCCCCAAACCGATAAATACATCCCTCACAACTTCACGGCTGATACCCTTGAGCAGCGCAGTGCTAACAAAATCGCCCTGCAAGAAGAAATCGGCTTACAAGTGAACGCCGGAACCTTTCTATTGGGGATGGTAACGCGGTTGGTCGATCAAAAAGGGATTGACCTACTCATCCAAGTTCTCGATCGCTTCATGGCATACACCGATAGCCAATTTGTGTTGTTGGGTACAGGCGATCGCTACTATGAAACCCAAATGTGGGAAATGGCATCCCGTTATCGGGGGCGTCTATCCGCCCAACTCCTCTTTAACGACGCGATCGCCCGACGCATCTATGCAGGTAGTGATGCCTTCCTGATGCCTTCACGCTTTGAACCCTGCGGTATCAGCCAAATGCTAGCGATGCGTTACGGCTGTGTCCCAATCGTGCGGCGCACAGGTGGTTTGGTTGATACCGTTGCCCACCACGACCCCGTTAACCAAACAGGTACGGGCTACTGCTTTGACCGCTATGAGCCGTTAGACTTCTACACTTGTATGGCTCGTGCCTCAGAAGCCTTCCGCTTTAAAGACCAATGGCATACCTTACAGCAACGAGGGATGCAGGAAGACTTTAGCTGGGATAAATCAGCCGTGCAGTACATCAAGATGTACAACGATATCCTAGGATTGCCTCAAGACGAAACACCGCAAGAACAGCAAGAGCAAACGCTAGCTGGCGTTGTTGGCTAGGCTTACAGTACAGTTGACATATACCTGACTCCGTACTGCGTAAGGTATCGAGTCAGGTTTTGGGTAGCCCTGCTTGAAACCGGAGTCAACTGCAATGAAACTTAATAAAATTCTGGCGACTACAGCACTGCTAAGCCTAATCTTGCCAGGAGGTAGCGCTCTTGGCTCTGAGATAGACCGACTCTGGATGTTAACTAAAATTGCTGGTGAGTATGCTGCTGTAGGACAAAAGGATAAAGCCGCAGACCTCCTTGCTCAAGCCCTACCCCTAGTTCAGACGATTTCCGACAACTGCAATAAACCAGAGCCAATTGCTGAGATTGCTCGTCAGTATGCCGCAGCAGGACAGGAAGCGAGAAGTTCACAGCTTTTAGCACAAGCGATTCAGGTTGCTAAAACAGCAACAGGCTGCTTGGGTCACAATGATGAATTTGAAAACTTGGCAGACATCGCTAGTCAGTATTGGGAGGACGGACAATACGACCAAGCGCTTCAGATCATCAGAGAAATAGACGATGGCAAATTCATTGGACTTATGCTGGCTTACTACGCTCCCCAACTGGCAGAAGTCGGACGAACTGACCAAGCGGCTGAGATTCTAGCCGAAGCGATTCAAAGCGCTCAAACTATTGATGATGCAAACTTCAAAACCTTGACGTTGTTTAGAATTGCTGATCACACGATCAAGTTAAGACAAAAAAGCCAAGCTGTTGAAGTTTTGGAGCAGGCTATTCAGGCTGCCCAAAGTATTGATGATGTTTGGTCTAAAGCTGGGATGTTGGTTGAAATTGCTGACAGGTATATACAAGTTGGACAAAAGACTCAAGCGATTGAGGTTCTGTCTCAAGCCCTGTCCGTCACTCAAACTATTGACAATGATGCCGAACGCCACATGGTATTGTCTCAAGTTGCTGGCTGGTATGCAGTAGCAGGACAATACGACCAAGCGCTTCAACTTGCCCAAACCATCGATAACCCCTCGGCTAAAGCTGGGGCTTTGTCTAACATTGCTCGTCAATATGCAGTAGCAGGACAATACGACCAAGCGCTTCAACTTGCCCAAACCATTGATAACCCCTCTGGTAAAGCTGGGGCATTGTCTAACATTGCTCTTCAGTATGCAGAAACAGGGCAATACGACCAAGCGCTTCAACTTGCCCAAACCATTAATGACACTTCCCGTAAAGATGGGGTGTTGTCTAGCATTGCTCGTCAGTATGGAGAAACAGGACAATTTGACCAAGCACTTCGAGTCGCCCAAATGATTGGTGATACAAACGAAAAAGCTATGGTATTGTCTAGCATTGCTGGCTATTACGCAGAAGTTGGACAACTCGATCAGGCTTTTCAGGTCGCTCAAAACCTTGGGGGTACCTCGATTGAGTCGAAAATCGGTACATTAACTCAAGTGGCTTCCAAGTACGCAGAAGCAGGACAACCGGATCGAGCTTTACAAGTGGTCCAAATGCTTCGGGAACTCTCAACGCCTGAGGTGAATGTAACGTGGTTGTTACCTGCGATCGCAAATAGCTATGCAAAGATAGGACAATTTGACCAAGCGCTTCAATTCGCCCAAACGATTGATAACCAATACAGCAAAGCTAGAGCCTTGACTGAGATAGCAAGACAATACACCGCAAGAGAACAAAAGGAAAAAGCTTCGGAACTTCTCGCTCAGGCTCTTCAAATCACCCAAGCAATGGGGTCAGGACAGTAACCCCAATTAGATGACATCACCTACTTCAAATAACATCCTGTAAGACTTTGCGAGTATTTTGCCACGCCCAGATGCCCGCTACTGCCACTACTGCGCTCATGCCAATTAGCACAGTGCGTAAGCCGACGGCATCGGTTAAGGGTCCTGCAATAGCTAAGGGCAAGCTCAGAGCAATATTTACGACATTATTTTGAAATCCAAAGACTTTACCTCGCATCGATTCTTCTGTCGAAGCATGGACAGCAGTTTGCATCGGTACGCCAATCAATGAGGCTCCTAATCCTAATATGGCACTTAGCGTTAATCCCAGCCAAATTTGTTCCGTGAAGGTGAATACCGCTAAGACAAACGCCATGCTGAGAAACCCAATCAACGGTAACGGTTTATGATGAAAGCGATCGCCCCAGTGTCCTAATACCCCAGCACCTAAGACTAAGCCAATTCCGGCGGCAGCTAACAGAAAGCCAAATTGCGTGGGTTTAAGCCCAATCCTTTCTGCCAAACTAAACGCTAGTACCGTTAATGCGGCAAAGACTGAGTAGAGGGTAGTTAGCTGGATCATCGCATTCCGAACCAAGCGATTTTTCCACAAGTAGCTCAGTCCTTCCTTAAAATCATGCCAAGGATGAATCGCTAACTTACTCTTACGAGTTATTTTTTCTTTGATGTTGATGTAAAAGCCACTCGCCGCTGCAACAAGGTACAACCCAGCAACAAAAACCTCTTGACTATCTTCTCCTGCCCAGGTTCTAATCAGACTCAACAACGGTTCTCCAATGGCAAAACCGACAATCAATGAACCCATCATTGTTGTCGTAAATAAAGCATTGGCTGACATCAAATTTTCCCGTTTTACCAATAAGGGAATTGCTGCCTGCTCAGCAGGAGCAAAAAATTGCGTCACGCTAGAGATTAAAAACGTAATCACCAACAGGATGAAAAACTGTTTGGGCAAGAGGGGGATAGCAAGCATCAATATTGCCCGAATTACGTCAGCCGCGATCATCGTTTGCTTTTTAGGGAAGCGGTCAACAAAAATCCCAGCCGCTGAGCCAAATAAAATCGCTGGTAACGTGAAAGCCATCATCACGGCAGAGCGCATTGAATTTTCAAACATCTGCGGTGATTGATAGCTTTCGAGAAGAGAGATTAGCAAAACAAAAAAAACTTTGTCTGCTACTTGGGATAGTAACTGCCCAAACCATAACACCATAAAGGCTCGGTTCTTCAGCAGGGCACGAAATCCACTCTCCAAAGCAGGAGGTTGAGCTGGAAACATAGGAAGGATCGGAAGCCTCTCTTATTCTTTCCCTAGTTTGTGCCTCTAAAAGGCGATGTTGCCAGTTTAGCAGCCAATTTTTTTAGTGGGCTAGGCGGGGAAACCGGAAAAGGTTTTCTGTTCAAAACTTAGTAATAGCTGATGAAAAATTATGCCGTGCTTGTGAAAATTCCATGATAGTGAATTTCCCTCTATAGTCCATAATGACTGACTCTTTCCAGAGCTATTTTCAGGGTTTTTGCTCTGGTGATTGTCTCGTAATGTTAGAACGAAGTGGAGTAGAGAAAGATTTTGCTCTCTATGCCGCTCTCTCAACTGGCCTATTAAGCAAGTTTTCCGATCTTAATACCTGACGACCTACATTTACGCAACATGAATTTAGGGACGGCTACCCGAACATTACCGCTCTCGCTGTTGGTTTTGCCTTAAGGTTTGGTTCTGGGTCTTGGGCAACCCAACCTTGAGATGAGTAGTAGCGCACTTCAAAATGCAGATGTGGACTGTCGGTCTCAGGGCGTCCAGTAGAACCAACTATTCCTAGCGTATCTCCTGCCTTCACCAACTGACCTGCCGCCACACTCACACGACCAAGATGAGCATAGCGGGTTTGGCGTCCTCCCTGATGATTGACAACCACTAAATTGCCGTAACTTCCCTGCTGATCTGCAAACGCTACAGTTCCAGAATCCACTGACAGCACCGATGTTCCAGGGTCTGCTAGCAAATCAATGCCACTGTGAAACCGCGCTTGCCCAGTATTGGGGTCTTGGTGCCAACCATAGCTGAGTGCGACTGTAGCCTCAGAGGGCAACGGGTAAGCAGCAAATCCGGTGAAGCGATCGCTACTTGGACGCGCTCCTGCTGGCGAGCTTGCCCCTGGAATGAAGACTAGCTGAGGCTGTGCTTGACAGCCATTTATCTCGTACAAAACGTCAGCACGGACACCGTAGGAGGCAGCTAAATCTTGCCAACTAGAACCTCTAGGTGCTTGCACACGGATACCGTTGAAAGGAGGAATCAGAATTTCTCTGCCAACTGGCAACGCTCCTCCTCTTAAGCCGGGATTGAGGTTGATTAGCGTCGCGGGAATGAGGTTATATTGATTCGCCACACTTTCTAAGGTTTCACCTGCCGCAACTTTATGGCGAGTTAGGCGAGAAAGAGCGGGTTGCGGACAACCCTCTTGAGCGATCGCAGGATTTACATTTATAGCGATCGCTTGGGTAATCAGGCAGAAAATTGTCGAAAAAACCAGAAGCCAGCCAGATAAAGTCATTGGTATTTACTTACACCTTCATAGCACTCGCAGAATACTGGGAATACTATCCACCGCTTCTAATGTGCGAATTTCATCGAGAGCTTGCCGGAAGTTGCCTTCACGGACATCGTGAGTGACAACGACAATTTCAGCCAACTCGTTTTGGAAGCCAGTTTGTACAACCGATTCTAAACTAACATTGTGCTTGCCAAAGCAAGTCCCTAGGCTCCCGATCACACCCGGACTGTCTTTGGTGAGAAAACGCGCATAAAAGCGAGTTACCAGTTCCGACATCGGGGCAAGGCGGCAGTAGTGTTGATGGGAACAACTCAACAAGGGATGCAGGTGTTCCGTGTTTCCACCTGTTTTCAAAACGGCAGCGATGTTCACAATATCTGATACCACAGCACTGGCAGTTGGGCCAGAACCCGCACCAGGGCCAAAAAACATCACCTGTCCAATCGGTTCACCTTCAACCAAAATCGCGTTGTAGACACCACTGACGCTGGCGAGAGGATGGGTTTGGGGGACAAGTGTGGGATGTACTCTCACTTGCAGCATTTCTGAATCTGGGCTATCAGCTACCAGTGCCGTTTCCTCCCGCTTTGCCACGGCTAGTAGTTTAATCACAAACCCTAGTTTCTGGGCATAGGCAATATCTGCCGCACTGACTTGGCGAATCCCTTCACAAGACACATCTGGTAATTTAATCCGTCCTCCGTAGGCAATTGAGGCTAAGATCGCGATTTTATCAGCGGCATCCAAGCCATCGACATCTGCGGTAGGGTCAGCCTCGGCATAACCCAGTTGCTGGGCATCGGCGAGGATATCATTAAATTCACTCCCTTCCGCTTGCATTCGGGTGAGGATGTAATTGGTTGTGCCGTTGACGATGCCAGTGATGGCGCGAATTCGATTGACACCCAAGGATTGCTTTAGGGGTTGAATCACAGGGATACCACCACCAACAGCGGCTTCTAGCATGACGTAAATACCTGCTTTTTGAGCCGCTGTGAAGATTTCAGCACCGTAACGAGCAATCACGGCTTTGTTGGCAGTGACGATATGCTTACCGTGGGCAATAGCTTTGAGAATAAGCGATCGCGCAGGTTCCAATCCCCCCATTACTTCCACCACAATATCAACTGCCTCGTCGGTGACAATCGACTCCATATCCGTCGTGAGAACGTCTGGCGGTAGTGATACCGTGCGGGGTTTATCTAGCGATCGCACCCCTACTTTATAAATTTCTATCTCTTGCAGCAGGGGATGACGTCCTGCTGGGTTCAGCAAAATCTCTGCCGTTCCCGTGCCAACTGTCCCCAATCCAAGTAAACCAATTTTCAAAGCCACAGCCTTTGTCCTGAATTGCGTTCTAAGAAGTAGACATAACTATGAGTCTTTTATCTAGCCTACTCTGAAGCTATGGACAGTTCTATGGTGCAACCCTAAATTCTTATATGGCAGAAGGCAGAGGGCAGCTATGCATTAGTCACATCTTTCTTAATAAACTCTGACTTGACAGAAGTAACGG
>NZ_JCACKQ010000126.1:0-26556 GCF_059505465.1 Symplocastrum torsivum
CTTTTCTCAGATCCTCTTGACAACTGCCAGAAAGCCTTAACTTGTCACCAATGGTCCTAACCTTTATGGCAACAGCCATAACTTCTGAGTAAAGACAAATATAGACAAAAAAACGACCCTACCGAGTTGGCAGAGTCGCTGTTAATACCTATGAACTTTCTAGTATCGAGAAGCGTATGTCAAAAAGACTTAACTTTATCTCTAGCTATGCAATTCATAGATTAGATTAATGCGTTTAGTGCATAAAGTCAAAATAAAACCCCGCTACGGCTAAGCGGGGGGTTCTTACCTGAAGGCTTCTAGGTACACATACTTCCTGAGCCATTACCACTTATGCAGCCTCAACAAAAAAATCCACTGGTTCTAGCATCCAGTGGAGAGTGTCTAAACAACTCAGTTACTTATATATCTGTTCTAGCGGTAGGTTTTATGCAGGACGCAGTGAACTGATGAAAAAAGAAGGGAGAGATTTCTTCAACAAAGGGCGATCGCCCTTTTCCCCTGTCACTCGCTCTTTGATACTCTAGGTAATTGTTTTGGCAACACAGACGACTATCATAAAAATAGTTAAAGAATCTTCATAAAACGCCGTGACTACACAACAACTAACATCGGCAACCACTTTTGAAAAGCACTTTTGGACTTGGCAAGGCTACAAAATTCAATACACGGTTATGGGTACTGGCAAGCCCTTAGTACTCATTCATGGTTTTGGCGCATCAATTGGGCATTGGCGCAAGAATATCCCTGTACTCGCTGAAGCTGGCTATCGGGTGTTTGCCATCGACCTTCTAGGATTCGGCGGTTCCGACAAACCAGCCCTAGACTACACCTTAGAGTTGTGGCAACAGCAGTTGAAAGATTTTTGGGACGCTCACATTCAAGAGGCGACTGTGTTTGTTGGTAACTCTATCGGAGCGTTGCTGAGTCTCATCGTGATAACGGATTATCCTGAAATTGCGGCTGGTGGAGTCCTAATTAATTGTGCAGGCGGACTAAACCACCGCCCTGATGAGTTGAATTTACCATTGCGCTTGGTGATGGGGGCTTTTACTAAACTGGTAAGTTCGCCAACGATTGGGCCCTTCCTGTTTAACCGTATCCGCCAAAAATCTCGCATCCGCCGCACTCTTGCTCAGGTGTATCGCGATCGCGAAGCTGTTACAGAGGAATTGGTAGATTTACTTTATACCCCCTCCTGTGACCCTGGTGCCCAACGGGTATTTGCCTCAGTTTTGACCGCGCCTCCTGGCCCTTCCCCAGTTGAACTGTTACCCAAAGTGCAGCATCCACTACTAGTCGTTTGGGGCGAAGATGACCCTTGGACACCGATTTCAGGTGCAGCGATTTATCAGCAGCAGCGTGAGACGGGGCCAGATGTCGAGTTTGTCGCGATCGCAAATGCAGGTCATTGTCCCCACGATGAGAAGCCGGATGCTGTAAATCGGCTCATTACTGACTGGCTGGATAAACACTGTGCTAAATAGAATGTCACTGACTTAAGCGAAAAGCGCACCTAAATAATCCTTCATGAACCCTATCCTTGCCGGTTTCCTTGCCAGCTTAGTCGCCGGACTTGCGACGGTTGTTGGTGCCTTTCCAATTTTGTTACCGATCAACTTGACTCAAAGAGTGCAAGCGATCATGTTGGGGTTTGGTGGAGGGGTAATGCTGGCAGCAACAGCTTTTTCGTTGATTGTTCCGGGTACAGAAGCCGCGATCTCACAAGGGGCAAGTCAGATAGGTGCTGCCTTACTCATGGCAGTGGGTGTTCTCATGGGAGGAGTGTTTTTGATATTAACCAATAAATACCTCCCCCATGAACATTTTTCCAAAGGGTCAGAAGGGGTTAATCCGCAAAATCTCAGACGTATTTGGCTGTTTATCTTTGCAATTACGATTCACAACTTCCCGGAAGGATTAGCTGTCGGTGTGAACTTTGGCGCTGGCGATCCGGCAAATGGTATTCCGCTTGCAATCGGTATTGGATTGCAAAATATCCCAGAGGGTTTAGTTGTTGCCATGTCTCTGGTTGCTGAAAAATATTCAGCGATGTACGCGCTAGGGGTTACTCTTCTTACTGGCTTAGTGGAACCAATTGGAGGTTTGATTGGTGCTGCTGTAGTTGCGATCGCACAACCCATTTTGCCCTTAGGCATGGCATTTGCGGCTGGCGCAATGCTGTTTGTAATCAGCGGTGAGATTATCCCTGAATCACATCGTCAAGGTCAAGAGCAAGAAGCAACTATCGGTGTTATGGTTGGTTTCGTCGTGATGATGCTTTTAGATATCGGCTTAGGTTAATAAATTAATCCAATTTAAATAATTAAATTTTGTTAAAAGCTTCGTCTTCTAGGCATTTTTCAGCCTTTAGGAAGAAACCTTCTAATCAATAGTTATGCGATTCTTAATAGATAAGAAGCTATAAGTCAGCAATCTCTACCTGCTTTCAAATTATTTATTGGGATTCTTACAGAAGCCAAAGTCAAAATTAAATCTGTACTTATCAATTGCAAATAAGGACTTAAAATAAATGCCTGATTCTATTAATAATATCAAAGAGCAAATTACAACTGACCTTCAAAAAGCCAAAGAAGAAGGTAAATTGCGGACTGAACGAATTAGAGAAATTGTTCAATCTGCTGTATCTCAAGCTAATTCAGAAGTCAAAGAAGGCTCAACTGAGGTTCGTTTAATCATTAAAGAGGCTGTTACTACAGTCATTGAAAACTTTAAGGAGAGAGGCGGAGAACTCAAAGACGAGGTTACGGCCTCTCTTCAGGGAGCAATTGAAGGTATTAGTGCATCCAAGCGCCAAGCCATTGCCAAAAATCAGGCAGAAGTTCAACAACTACAAGCTCAGATAGATGCTGATGAGCAAGAACTTCAAAGCCAAATTGATAGTGCCTTAATTGACATTGAAGAAACGACCAAGGATACACCTTCAAGTACTAAATCAGCAATTGAGTCAGCTATCAATTCTCTCAAAGATAGTGAAGAAGCAAATATAATGCGTAAGCGCTATGCCCAACTCCAAGCTCAACTTGCTGTTTTACAAGCTAACTTAGCGGCACGGTACGGAGAACGTTACGAGGATATTAAGAAGCATCTAGACGATGCTAAAACTTGGTATGAAAAAAGCCAACCTCAAGCTGAAGTGGCTGCTGAACAAGTCAAGCAAAAGCGAACGGAATTTGAAGACAAGCTAGGCGAAGCAGGTGCAGCACTAGCTAAGAAGGAACAACGAGTCAAGCAGCTTTTGAAAGAATTGTGGCAATCAGTGACTAGCAGTGGTTTAGATTAATTGAGTGATGTGTTTCGCAAAATGACTGCTACTGACTTCTGGCTTAAGTAAGAAAATTCATCGCGTCGCTCAACTCTTGTGTGGGGGCTTGGAAAGCCCCTAAGCAGGATTTCTCTACAGAGTGCTTAAGTGTCAGTGATATTCTTCAAAAGATAGGCATTGCCATCACTAGGCAACAATATCCTCAGTGCTGCACAAACACAGCTCTGATTCCGCTTCATGCTATCCTAAACTCCAACTACTGAAATTACTGACTAACCAAAGTCGCTCAAACAAATCCTAAATCTAGAACTGTTTGAGCGACTTCTACTAAAATCAAATTTTGGGTAAGACAAGCCACAGGTTTTTCTTGAAAGTACTTAGAAATCTCCTCTAGCAACTTTCTCTTCATGCTTAACGATTACCCAAAGGGCATGAATACTACCGGGAAGCCAACCTAAGAGTGTAAGTAAAATATTAATCAGTAGTGTTGGCCCAACCCCGACTGTCATGAAAATGCCTAATGGGGGTAGAACAATAGCGAGGACAATTCGTAATAAGTTCATATTGTTGATTCTTTGACTTTTTTCTAAAACTAGATTTAGCTTCATTGTTAGGGATAAATTAGCTATCAACCTCCGTCCTAAGGATTATTAGTTGCTAACTCAAATTATTCCCTCCAAAACTACATTTTTAGGGACTCTCGTCTGCAACCTATGTAACCTAAACGATACGGTTGTCCTTCATCCAGATAGTTTACAAAACTATAAATTTTACAACGCTAGAAATCTATCTTCTTAGAGAGGCTAGTAGCTGATTTATTGCACAAGATTAGGATAGTTGAAGCAAAAATAAATCTTGTTGTTTGTAAAATTGAGGAAAATATATGATTGGAACATTGTTTACTTTGTTAGCGACGGCGCTAAGTCTACTTGTGGTTGACTTAGTTGTTCCTGGAGTTGATATTGCTACATTCCCTGCGGCTTTGATTGCTGGTATTGCCCTTGGATTGGTCAACTCATCAGTCAAGCCAGTCCTTTCCACACTGTCTATGCCGCTCAACTTCCTGAGCTTGGGAGCCTTTTCGTTGGTCGTCAATGGTTTATGCTTCTGGCTAGCTTCGCTTTTTGTGCCTGGATTTAGAGTCGGCGGATTGCTAGCCCTTATTTTGGGACCCGTGATTCTATCTTTCGTCAACACATTCTTGAGCAATTACTTTGCACAAAAGAATCCCGACCTCAAGATTGGTGGTGTTCAATCTACTCCTGACAAGATTGAAGCAGCGAAAAACAATGCTGAACTGAAGCTAGATTCAGCTAGACAAAAAGCTGAAGTCAAGACGGAAGCTTAACTCTATTGGTTAGAAGTCTGAAGCTAAACTACCTTCCGGGGCTAAGGGAAAACGTCTATTGACTTTATATCCCTTACCAAAACGATAAATTGAGCTTAACAAATATAGGGAGCAAGTTATTCAACCTGCTCCTTTTCAATGCGTTCTTTGACACCTCTCTCTGTTTTGGGTAACTCTGCTAACGTTATCTGGATTAGTAGCGATCGCTTATTTGTTTCCTGACTAATAATCCTAAACTGTTATCGGTATTAGTGAAGTTTGGATACTAGATCGAAACTATATGCTTGAGTTGATTCTTCCCGTTATTTTTAACTAAGTACATCAAATGGTCAGCACGCTGTATCATCGCCTCAACTGAATTAGGCGGATTGATGAACGTAACAGCACCAATACTAAATGTTACAGACCATTTATGCGTTTCCATAGCCTCCCGAAGCTGCTTCTGAACCCGATTGGCAACAATTTGCGCTGGCTCATATCCACTTCCTGGTAGTAGGATGACAAACTCATCACTGCCAATTCTACCCATAATGTCTGTCTCTCGAATACTATCTTTTAGAGTTTCAGCTACTATCTGCAAAAGTTTGTTGCCAATACTCTGCCCCAACTTGTCATAAATGCTTGTAAAATCATCAATATCTATATCAATTACTGTTAATGGGTGTCTATACCGGATAGATTTTTTAACCTCTAATCTTGCTAGCTCAAAAAATAACCGCTTGTTTGCTAATCCAGTTATATGATCGATACGGGCTATTTCTTTTTCTCTCTCCTTGGCAGCACGCAATTCAAATACAAGATAGCATACAGTCAGGAAAAACATTAATATAATAGTATTTTCCCAGTAAGAGCTAAGCAGAGCAGAGCCATTCGGCTGGTGGTTATTGTTTAGGCTAAATATAGCGATTACACTTGCAAAAGCCGTAATAATCCCTGCTTCTTTCTTGACAAACCAAGTGACAAACGAAATCGGCAATAGATAAAAAAATGACAAGGAAATTTCTGGGATAATGAGAGAATCAATCCCCCCAATTAAACTAAAAAGAATAGCTCCCCAAGTGGTTGGAACAATTTTATGATTATTTTCAAAATAGACTTTAACTTTTTTGCCAACCATCCTAAAGATATCCATGAAATTAGTAGATGCGTTTAAACAGTAAAAGATGTTACCCATAACCCATTCTTAAGATTACGGGAGGATGACGCTAGGTGTACAGCGATGGCTTAAATGCTGAAAATTAACTGAGTTGTACGAATTTTTAACCAATATAAACTAGTATTTAAGCAGAAAAAAGGGATAGGTGAAATTCCCATCCCTCTATTTGTCGATAAATTCTTTACCTCACCTTCGGGCAAGCGATCGCTCGCTCCCCAACAAGATTACTGCCGCTGCGTGGGGAAGGCACCAGGTATGACCGTCAAATTAATGTCCTGTTGACTACGACGCAGCCCCAGTTGTAAATCTTTGCCCACTTGAGATTTCTCTACAGCACCTTGGACATCATCGGCTTGTTTCACTGGCTGACCATCAACGTTCTTGATAACATCCCCAGCCCGTAATCCAGCCTTAGCAGCCGGTGAATTGGGCATTACCCTGGCAATCAGTATGCCTTCGTCTTCGTCCACACTTAAACCCGTGTTGGGATTGCTGTTGATATTCTCTTTCAACTCTGGTGTCAAGGTTACCATCTCAACACCTAGGTAAGGATGCTCCACCTTACCCTGACTCACCAACTGTTGGGCAATCCGTTGAGCGGTATTGATGGGAATTGCAAAACCTAAGCCTTGGGCACCCTGAATGATTGCCGTATTCATCCCAATCACTTGACCAGAGGCATTGAGTAAGGGGCCTCCAGAGTTACCAGGGTTAATCGCAGCATCAGTTTGGATGAAATCGACTCGCTTATCCGAGACACCAACTTGAGCGCTAGAACGACCTGTAGCACTGATGATACCAGTCGTTACCGTATTGTCCAGACCCAAGGGATTCCCGATCGCGATCGCCCATTCTCCGGGCTTAAGTTGATCAGAATTACCCACGGGGACTGTAGGTAGATTGTTCGCTTCAATTTTGATTACTGCAACATCCGTTAGAGGGTCAGTTCCCATCACTTTACCCTGGAAGGTGCGACCATCCTTAAGAATCACATTAACAGTATCGGCACCATCAACCACATGGGCATTGGTAAGAATCTGACCGTTAGCGCTGACAATAAAACCGCTACCAGTACCTCGTTCCACTCGTTCTTGAGGTTGATTCGGAGAGTCATTGCCAAAGAATTGGCGGAATATCGGGTTATCCATGCCATCTGGAAGGCGAGTGTTAACCGTTCTAGACGCATTAATCCGCACCACAGCCGGCCCAACTTTTTCGACAACGTTGGTGACAAAGTTGCTGTCTTGAGGCGCTACCGCTTCAGCACTTGGGATCAGTCCTGTTAATGCGTTAGCCGCAGGTTGAGCAGAAGATATAGCAGAAGGCAACTGGTTGCGCGAGGCAAGATAGCTACCGGAAAAAGTGACACCAGCGCCCAGTAACACCAGCGATAGATAGGTCGCTGCCTTTTTGAAAGGACTGGTGCGATAAGGTTTAGAGTTTTGCGTGTCTAGTACCATAAGATTCTATTGAGGAGAGCGATTGAGCTAGATAACACGAGCCTTACACCAGTTGGTTAAATGTTTGACACTTATCGGTGGGGGAGGTTGTAGGTTTTAGAGAAAGTCTCTTCATCACCTAACACCTGGCTCTTTCAAAGCCGCTTCAGGCTTCTAGAGGTGTCAGCTGAATCTTGTTAAAAGATAAAAGACACAAACTTGATGGCATACAGCTGACATTTACCAATGTAGACAGCCGCTGTGACGCTTTTGTGTCAAGTGTGTTGCACTTGTATGAAAGTCGTAGGGTGATAACCGTCCAGTTAGAGAAATGGGGGACGCTGTAACTGAGTTTGCTTCAAGATATTTTCTAACGCTTGCCAATTTTCCTGCTCAACGAGTTCAATGATCTGGTCGAGACTGTGGCGATAGAAAGTGAGCGATCGCAAAAGGCAAGCTTGATTATAACGCGCCATCATCACACCTAACTCTGGATTCCCTCCACCAACGCGACTAGTATCCCGAAAGCCAGAACTGGCTAACTGTTGCGCTAACTCTAAAACTGTTGGGTCAGTCTCACTCCCACAGGCATCAATCAAACCCGCACTGACCATCACAGGTAGGTGAGAAATCCAAGCTACAGCCCGGTCGTGGTCTTCGGGACGGCAGAAATAGACTGTGGAATTGAGCGATCGCACAAGCTCCTCTACAATTCTCACAGACGCTGCTGGTGTTGTCTCAATCGGTGTCAAAACATAAGGATTTCCTGCAAATAACCCTGAGATAGCTGCCTCAATCCCACTATTAGCTGTCCCTGCCATGGGATGTCCACCGACAAAGTTGTGCCACAAGGGAGTAACCGCCTCAACCACCATCGTCTTAACAGAACCGACATCAGTAACAATCACCTCTGGAGAGAGGTGAGGAATCAACTGCTGGACAGTTGGTGCGATCGCGGCGATTGGCGTACAAATAAAAATGACCTCTGCTGCCGCTAGGAGAGTTAGGTTGTCACTAGCATCATTGACGATACCTCGCTCAATTGCGATCTGACACGTTTTTGAATGGCGAGAAACTCCTAAGACTTGGTGACCTAACCCTTTCAAGTCCAAAGCCAGTGAACCGCCAATCAGCCCCAGTCCTACAATGCCAATATTCATCGTCTAGCGTCATCAATCCACAGCCTATGCAACCATTAAATTAAGTTTTATGCAACGCTGAAACTGGAGGCAATAAGCGACGACTAGGTTTAATGAATGTCAGGGAAATTCTCAAAAACTATGCAGCAGGAGCGAGAAACTTTTATGCAGCTAACCTCGCTGAACTGAACTTGAGTGGTGTTAACCTCAGTGGTGCTGATTTAACGGAAGCCAACTTGAGTGTAGCTAACCTAAGCGGTGCTAACTTGAGTGGCACGAACCTAAGCGGAGCTAAACTCAATGTTGCTAGACTCAGTGGCGCAAATCTTTCTAACGCCAAGTTAATTGGGGCAAATTTCAATGTTGCCAATTTAATTCGAGCTGACTTGCGAGGAGCTGATCTAGCTAAGGCGGCATTAATTCGTGCCGAACTAATTCGTGCTGAACTAAGTGGCGCAAACTTGAGCGAAGCCAACCTTAGCAGTGCTGATTTGCGTGAGGCGGCGCTTAGACAAGCCAAGCTTAACCGTGCCAACTTGAGTGAAGCTAACCTGCGGGGAGCTTACCTGACTGGGGCAATTTTGGAAGGAGCTAATCTCAATGGAGCTGATTTGAGCCGAGCTGACCTCAGTGGGAGTAATCTTAAGAATACTGAAATCAGGCAAGCCAATTTAAGTAGAGCAAACCTCAGTGGTGCTGACTTGACAGGGGCAAACCTTCGCTGGAGCGACCTCAGTGGTACTGATCTGCGCTGGGCAAATCTAAGCGATGCGAAGTTAAGTGGAGCCAACTTAATTGGGGCTGACTTAAGCAACGCTAATTTGCTCAATGCTAGTCTGGTTCATGCTGACCTGACCCAGGCTAGGCTAATTAGAGCCGATTGGGTCGGAGCTGACTTAACAGGGGCTACGCTGACTGGCGCTAAACTTTATGCAGTTTCCCGCTTTGGTCTGAAAACAGAAGGAATGACCTGTGAGTGGGTTGACCTGAGTCCAGAGGGCGACAAGAGTGAGATTTTTCACCTCTCTAGCAACGGCTCCAAAAAGTTTTTCAATGAAACTCTGCCGATAGTACGGATTATTGTTGATGCTCCTTTAGATTTGGACGCTAATTTAGTTTTAGCTTCGATTTATCATCAAATTGCTCAGCTCTACCCAACACTTCATACGGCTCCTAGCATTGAGATTGGTGCTAGGAAAACAGGGATTACCTTTCGGATTGATACTAATGCTGAATTATTTACCGTTGCTTATTGTGCAATTCTTCCCTTCAACGATGCAGCCGCAACTCATCAAAACATCATTGCGCTAGTTAACATTCTCGCCTCACAAGGCTTGGAAAATCTTGGCATCCAAGAGCGACAGCGAATTAAACAATTAGCGACAGCCCTAAGTCAAGCGATTGAGCAGATTGAAGCTATTAATCCTTTGCAGATTACCTCCAACCTGAAAGTATCCACTAGCTTTTTCCAGGCTCCTACTCATACGGTTGTTAGCAACTCTAGCAACCAGAGATTGAATGTCTATTATCACCCAGCGTTTGGCAAGCACTTGATGAATCAATCCAACTTGTCGGGTCGTTCTAGAAGCACTTCTCTAGAAACATCAGAATCAACGCTTCCTCCAGTCAGTTCAGTTCTGGAATTCATTCAATCGTTTGATTATGTGGGACAGTTGCATTGAGAAAAGTTCAGAAGGCTCATCAGATGAGTGGGATCTACATCTGGTAAGCCTTGTAGGGACGCGATCGCACATTGAAAGAACTTCTGTATTCTTCTCCTGAACTCCTGAACTCCTGAACTTCTGTATTCTTCTTGTTCAAGATACTCCTTCCAGGGTTCAGTACAAGACCATCCAATTTCCCCTGGCATAATTAGAAAGGGCGTCATTGCCGCCCTTCCCTTGCTCTTATCGCAGTAAGAGCAACAGGTAAGGATTGCATGGCACGCTAGTGTTAATTTCTGAAGGCGTTGCGACGCTGCGGATGTGTGATTGAGGTAGAAGTCCATTCCTCCCTACGTGCCTTTCTGCGAGAGCAAGGTCAACCTAGCTGGCCCCATCATCTGACGATGGCGCGGTTGGTAGCACGCGCCTTGCGGTTGGGGCGCCCAGCATTGATCCAGACGGGAAGCACTCACCCCTCATATTGTCTGAGTTACCTTGCCCCGGCATTAATTTGGCCTGGGTCAGTGATTTTAGTTGCACCCCTAGCAATACAGCAATGGTTGCTGCGGGTCGAAATCCCTCGTCTACAACAGTGGATTGGCACCGATAAAGCGATTCAGACAGGTGATACTTTTCCGGATGAACGTTTCCAGGGGCTACTGATTACCTCACCCGCCTCTTGGCTGGCAGATCGGTTAGAAGGGCATAATTGGTTTCCTCCTGGCATTCCTACCCTGATTGATGGTGCTGATGATTTAGAAGGCTGGGCGCGTGACCAACTCCAAGCCTCGATTCAGCCGCAAGACTGGGACGAACTAATGCTGGGATGTCCCCAAAAGGCTGACTTGATTCGGGACATTCGTGTGCAGCTTACCAAGGCAATATTTCAGCACCCTCCTAACCCTTATGAGTGCTGTCTGATTGAGGCTCAAGAGCAAGATAGCTTGCGGTACTTGTTTGAAGTACTACATCCAGTGACGGATGAAGATCGATATCATTATCTACCAACACCCTGGAAGCATTTTTGGCATTGCTGGCAACGCTCAGGTCAGTTGATGTGGGCAGAGATCGCGCGATCGCAAGGTCAGTTTTCGTTGTATTGTCAGCCTGTAGAAGTTGCGACAGCCTTAAGCCAAGTTTGGTCTAAGCAACCTGTAGTGTTAATCGGTGAGGCGCTGGATTTGGAGGCTTCGGCATCCGTTTACCGCCAGCAGTTGGGTTTGGGAGATTTGACTTGCTTGAAGTTCTCCCCAGACCGACACAGTGAACTGATTCAACTCTATTTGCCTGACGGTCTACCGATGCCGAATACACCTCGATTTCAAGAGGCTCTGATTCAACAAGTTCGCACCCTTTTAACACTGAGTAGCAATGCTAAAGGGTTAGCGGTTCTCTTAGTGGGGGATGTTCCCTTAAAAGCACAGTTGGGTGCGATTTTAGCCGCCGAATTTGGTTCGCGAGTGCAGGTAGAGAAGACTGATTTGGATGAGCGAGGTGTTTTGGTGACTGGCTGGGAGTTTTGGCGTTCTCATCAAACAATTATCCCCGCACCTCAATTGCTAATGATTGCTACGTTACCCATCCCGTCGCTGGAAAATCCGCTTGTGGCTGGTCAAGTCGCTTACTACAAGCAACAGCGCCTAGATTGGTTCCGTCTGTATTTATTACCTGCGGCATTAAGAGAATTACAACGTGCGATCGCGCCCGTGCGAGAATCTCAAGGCGTTGTCGCCCTACTAGATAACCGTGTAAACCATCGTAGCTACGGTCGTCAAGTTCTCTCAGCCCTCAGTCCTTTTGCTCGAATTAACTATCTCGAATCCAGTTGGTTCAGACCTGATACTCCAACTGCCCGAAACAAATGGCTTTGAGGATAGTAAGAGTACAGGATTAAGTTTTTCTCTAAGCCTGTTAACGTTTCTTTATTTTCTGCCTCCCGCTCCCTCATCTTTCATTTCGTAAACAACCTCCGACCGACGCCAACCGAGAGCGTTATGATCAGCAGTGCTATTATTTTGGTCGAGGCAATGAATCATGGGTGATGCCAAGCGCCGTAAAGCGGCACTGGGAGACAAGTACGGTAAAGAGGAAAACATCTTTCCCTGGCTCCCACTTACGAAAAGTCAGGGTGAGCAGTTTGTCAAATGGACAACTAAAGGTGCCTGGGTTGGCATCGGCTTTTTGGTCGCCTACTGGGTAACAATTCGGTTAATAGGACCCACCTTAGGTTGGTGGCAAGTCAGTTAACATTTTGTATTGCCTAGCCGCGAGGGTGATGTTTTGCTTGTAAGTAAGCCATCCACCCTAGCTTTAGATGAGAAGGAAACCTTCGTTGTCGTTTGACTTGTAGATGCTAAGCGCGTAGGCTGGATTTGTTGAACAAATCCATCTATCGGTAGAACTTAACTGAAAAGAAAAGGTTCTACTATAGAGTAGACAAGTCAGGCATATTGTGGTTGTTAGTCGCCCATTACACTCTTCAATTAGAAGCGGGCTGCTACCATAACTTTATCAGACTCTCTTTTGCAAGCCTTTTGGAATTTTGAACTAAACCCTCCCAAAACCTGAAGGTTAAAATCTTAAAAAAGTATTAAAAGATCTAAAATTTAGGAGTGGTGTTTGGAGGACTAACGTGTTCATACGACTGGCAGAGCAACACCGTCAATTCGTTCAAGACTTGGTAATGAATCTCCAAGCCTTGGCAATTGTGTTAGAGAACCGAGGATATCTGGCTTCCTGCTATACCTGCGGCAACCAGATGAATAGCGCATCCTTTATGGTCAGCCTAGGAGACAGTCATCTGATCCGCTTCCTGGTGTCAGATTATGGTATTACCTGGACTGAAATGAGGGATGACCGAGAACTGATGAAGCTGGAAGGCGCTGAAGCAATCAGCCAACTGCAAGATCTTGCCAATCTTGTTAAATACCAAATTCAGCCTTCTGAATTTCGCCGTCCAGTGGGCAATTTGGCGTCAATCTAGTTCAGTCTATCGTCAATCTGTTCAACCTGAGAGCTGTCTTCATACAGTCAGGCACTAAACCTTACGGAGCATTATGGGTACGTTGATTGACCGCCGTAGGGAAGTGTCTGGCCACTTGAAGCGAGGACACATTGCTCAAAGCATTTTATCTAAACTAAAGATTAAGCCGACTTCAGCGCCTTTCTAAGGCTATTCAAGCAGCAAAAGCTCATCTTCCTCTCCGCCTACAGAGATCCCAGCCTTGAAATTAGAACGTTGCGCTTCAGAGATGGAACTATACAAATAGACACAAAGTTTAATCTAAAGAAAATATTACGAAACCGATAGCTTTTCTGAATTGCTGTCAAAGTATTAATAGCTCAAATGGGGTCAGCCGATATAAAGACCCTAAACATATATAAAAAACAAGTAACCTTTTAGAGCGCTAGTTTCCACCCATAGGATAACTGGCGCTCTATATTTTTAGAGTGTGGTCAAAACCAGTTGGTGAGGATGAGGGAGATGAGGAAGTAATTTCTGCCCCACCTTCCCCACCTTCCCCACTTCAGCCTTTCCAAAATGAAATTAGATACCCCTTCAACGTTGAGTAGATGAGGGGTTCCTGACCAAATAGGGGGAAGGAATAGGCTGTACTCGACCCGCATTAACCAATGCCTGATAGACAAAGGCGGCGACTTCGGCACGGCTGGCATTTTGGTTTGGGTTGAGTTGGCTAAGCGTTGGGTAGTTGACCACCAGTTCTCTGGTAGTAGCACCAGCAACAGCAGAAAGCGCATAGTTCGGAATCTGTGCCGCATCTGTGTAAACGGACAACACACTCGTATCTTCAGACCGTAATTTTAGACCACTGGCTAGAGACACTAAGACCTGAACTTTTGGAATGCGTTCATCAGGTCGAAAGACTCGTCCTGGATACCCAGAGAGAAATTCACCCCGATAAGCGGTTTGGATAACTTGATAAGCCCAAAAATTACGGCTGACATCCACGAAATCACTGGCAGCTTTCTGCGGTGTTGGGGAAAAGGCTTTGGCAATAATCGCGGCAAACTGGGCACGGGTTACAGATTCACCAGGACGAAAAGTGCCATCGGGAAATCCAGCAATCACGTCGATACCTGCTAAGGCTTCAATGTAGGCTTGTGCCCAGTGACCTTGAATATCCTGAAAGTTAGTTGCTACCGATGCCGCCACAAAGTCTACACGACCAGCAATGCGGTTTTGATCAATATCATTGCCAACGGCAACTATGGTGATGGTGCGGGTTGTGTTGTTGACATCTAAACTGCCGTTGTTACGAATGCGATTTTGACCGGGACTATCGGCTGTGCCTAAATTGGGTTGAGCATTGCCAGTGGCGACTAAACCGTTGCGTTGGTTGCTTTCAATTGTGTTGTTCCGGAATACAGGAGTAGCTGTGCCACTGACTACAACCCCATCGGTATTTTGAATAACGCGATTGCCTTCCACTAAGGGAGAGGCGGAATCACCAATCGAAATCCCAATCCCGGTTTCCTGAAACACATTGTTGCGGATTTCCCCAGTACTTTGACGGGCAACAGAAATCCCATTCCCTTCGTTCCTAGTAAAAAGGTTGTTTTCAATCTTCGGGTTGCTTGTACCCGTGACAAAAACGCCTTCCCGTTTGCTGTTAATAAAGCTGTTGTTCCTGACAGTAGCATTGGTGGATTCTATCCATACACCTGTACCACGAGTATTTGGGTTGGTAATGCTAATACCGCTAATTTCACTGTCTTTTTCAGCACGAATTGTCACGTTCTGGCCGGCTAAGGTGGGGCTTGCGTAGGAACCACCACCGATAATGCCTGTCCTTTGACCTTGGGTATCTACATCGCCTCGCAGGGTAACACCTTGTTTGACGCGCAAGGGGAAGACTTCTCCGGTAGCTTGGGTGTAAGTTCCAGGCGCAAGCTGAACGACTGTACCGGATGATGCCTGTTGAAGGGCGTAGGTAATTGAGCGGTAGGGTGTCGCTTCACTAGTCCCAGACCCATCTGTGTCTGTTCCCCTGGCAGGATTGACGTAAATAATGTTTGCACTCGATGGTGTTTGGGCAATCTGTACAGCTTGCACAGACTTTGTCCAAAGAGGAACTATGGCACTACCGCCTCCTAAGAGCAGCACAACAGTTAGGAAGGATGCCCCTAAGGGGACTGATTTTTGACGAGAACCCTGGTAGGTCATACGCTTTATGCTTATTATTTGCTTGATCAACTGTACGGTTTAGGGACTCATTAAACAGGAAAACTCTAACTTGCGATCGCACCTGTGCTAATTTAGATGGCTTAATCCAACGACATAACAAAACCCGCTCCATACTGCTTGAAGCATCTGGAGTCGGGATGTTAGCCGTTAAGACTTGAGGATGACTCTAGTCAGCTAGCTAGATGAAGTTTTAATGATCCTCAGCAAAAATATAGCGGTACAACTCACTGGGGTCAGGCTCAGGGCTTTCCTCTGCAAATCGAACCGCCTCATTGATTCCATCCTGAACTTTACGTTCTATCGCTTTGAGTTCTTCTTGCTGCACCAAATTTTGCTCAGTGAGATAAGCTGCCAGCTTTTTGATGGGATCGCGAGGGAACCAGTATTCTTTCTCTTCTTTAGAGCGAAGTTCATCAGGGTCAGCAAGAGAGTGACCTCGGAAGCGATAGGTGAGCGCTTCAATGAGTGTTGGACCTTCACCCGCACGCGCACGAGCGATCGCTTCTTGAGCAACAGATCGTACCGCTAGCACATCCATCCCATCGACTTCAACTCCAGCCATGCCAAATACACTGGCTTTCTTGTAAATCTCTGGCTGAGATGTCGCCCGTTCATGTGCCATCCCAATCGCCCATTTGTTGTTCTCAACAACGTAGAGAATCGGTAGTTTCCAAAGCGCTGCCATATTCAAGCATTCAAAGAACTGACCGTTATTGCAGGCACCGTCGCCAAAGAAGCAAGCCGTTACCTGATCGGAACCCTCATCCCCCAGAGCCTCACGTCGATACTTGCTTTGAAACGCGGTACCTGTGGCAACAGGAATCCCTTCTGCCACAAACGCATAACCCCCAAGGAGATTATGTTCAGCTGAGAACATGTGCATCGAACCGCCACGTCCTTTGCTACAACCTGTTGCCTTGCCAAACAACTCTGCCATCACCTCCCGTGCCGGAACTCCAGCACTCAAGGCATGAACATGGTCACGATAGGTGCTGCTAACATAATCTTCGTCTTGACGCATCGCCTTGATAACGCCAGTTGACACCGCTTCTTGACCGTTATAGAGGTGGACAAAACCAAACATTTTGCCTCGATAGTACATCTCGGCACACTTGTCTTCAAAAAAGCGCCCCAGCACCATATCTTCGTACAGGAGCAATCCTTCTTCTTTAGTAATTTTGCTGGAATCGACTTTAAATTCCGGTAAAGTCCGTTCTTGAACCATTGGTTTGTTGTATCCTTGCAGCAACACTATTATTGATTTCTTGATTTTCTCTCAACACCTGTTCAGCTTTTTCACAAATCAAAATAAGAAGAGAGCAAAACTAACTTGAGTCAAAACAGCACCACTGGTTTAAAATCAAACTGTCTCATTTAGGGGGATGCTCTACCGACGTTGCTAGAATTACTAATATCTTTAGCAACTAGACTCAAGCGGTTCTTGCTCCTTGAACGGGTGCCTTGAATGGTTCAAGTTCAACGGCTTGCAGCACGCTGAAGAGAGAACGCTACTGGCTACTATACGTTAACTTAGTTGCTTTGCGCTGGGGAAGTGAACCGTGCGAATTCCGCTCGATTACTACCGAATATTAGGACTGCCGATTCAGGCGACGGATGAACAGCGAAGTCAGGCTTATCGCGATCGCACGTTGCAACTGCCGCGCCGAGAGTATTCGGAAGCGGCGATCGCATCTCGTAAACAACTCCTGGACGAAGCCTACGCGGTTCTCAGTGACCCCGAACAGCGCTCCGCCTACGACGCGAGTTTTCTCACCAAAACCTACGAGCAAAAGCCAGAAGCGATCGCTTTAGGTACACCAGGAACTGGTGAAGGCACAGATACGGCTAGCGACCCCCACACCCCTAGCATCGAAATCAAAAGTGACCAGTTTGTTGGGGCATTACTCATTCTTCAAGAACTAGGGGAATATGAACTTGTCCTGAAACTGGGGCAACCTTATCTAGGGGCACGAGACAGCATTAGTTTAGATAAAGGTCGCTTGGGAAACCCCCAGCAGGTTCGACCAGACATTGTTTTAACCCTAGCCTTAGGTTGCTTAGAACTCGGTCGGGAGCAATGGCAGCAAGGTCAGTACGAAAACGCCGCAACTTCCCTAGAAACGGGTCAAGAATTACTCCTACGAGAAGGATTTTTCCCATCTGTGAGGGGAGAAATCCAAGCCGATCTTTATAAACTTCGCCCTTACCGCATCCTGGAATTATTGGCGCTGCCAGAAGAAAACCTTACTGAACGGCGTAATGGCTTGCGGTTATTGCAAGAAATGCTCCAAGAGCGCATGGGTATTGATGGCACAGGGGACGACCAATCTGGGTTAAGTATTGATGACTTTCTGCGCTTTATCCAGCAGTTGCGTGGCTATCTAACGGCTGCCGAACAGCAAACTCTCTTTGAAACAGAAGCCAAGCGTCCCTCAGCTGTTGCGACTTATCTAGCCGTCTATGCCCTTCTAGCACGAGGATTTGCCCAAAGACAACCGGCATTAATTGCTCGTGCCAAGCAGATGCTAATGCGCTTGGGGCGACGCCAGGATGTCCACCTTGAACAATCCGTCTGTGCGCTGTTACTGGGTCAAACCGAAGAAGCTAGCCGTGCCCTAGAACTGAGCCAGGAATACGAACCTCTAGCGTTCATTCGTGAGCATTCTCAAGGTTCTCCAGATTTGTTACCTGGATTATGCCTCTATGGGGAGCGCTGGCTGCAAAAGTCAGTGTTTCCTCACTTCCGAGATTTAGCGAACCAGAAAGCCTCGTTGAAGGAATACTTTGCTGACGAGCAAGTGCAAGCATATTTAGAAAACCTGCCAGACTCATCTGGGGAAAGTAATGAGTGGACAGTAGTCCAGACCCAGAAGGCGGCATACGCGACTGCTGCTTCCTCCAGAAGTTTCAACGAACCAGCCGCTTTTGGTCGAACTAGTTCTCGCCCAACGTCAGAAGAAGATAGTCGCTTCTCGCGAGATGGTCAACAGTCAGTCAGCTCAATGTTTAACAACTCTCTCGGTGACTCAGCAGGTGCTAGGTCACAGTGGGGAGGAGAACGAGGGTCTACTGGTGTCGCAACGAGTCGGACGGCAACGTTAGGCACGGCTAGTGTTTCAATGCCCACAGCCCAACGGGTATCCCCAACGGGAAGCCCAGGAGAAACAACCATTACAGGCTTACCGGGTGAATCTTCTTCAAAATCGTCACGCCGCCAGCGTCAGGCGAAAGGTGGGGCTGACCAGCCAACGCCTCCTCTAGCTGGGGGAGATTCTGTCCCTAAAACCTCATCAGGTTCTGGGGTAACCCTAGACCGTTTAACACCCGGTCGCCTTCAACGTTTGCCAGACAACTCAAAGTCTTCAACAAAATTCAAACGCCTGATTATACTGATCCTTGGCGGTTTGGTCGGTGTGGGACTACTGGCTTGGCTGCTGATTGGAACCCTAAGTTGGTTCCAGAAAACTTTACAGCGGTTTTCAGGTCCACCGCTCGAAGGAGAGCAACCACTTGTGCAGTTGACTCAGCCTCCGGTAGCAATTCCTGAACCTGGCACTCAGATGCTCGCGCCAGAGGGGCCGTTGACTGAGCAAACGGCTGAGCAAGTCATCCAATCTTGGTTGTCTGCTAAGTCCCTTGCTCTCGGTCAAGAGCATCAAGTTGATCAACTCCAGCAAATTTTGACTGATCCAGCTCTGTCTACATGGCAACGACGCGCTCAAACGGCTAAGCGAGACAATATCTATGGACAGTACAAGCACGTTGTTAAAGTGAACTCGGTTGAGACAAACCCAGCTAATCCTGATCAAGCTAGGGCGGATGCGGCTGTGAATGAAGTAGCCCAATTCTATGAAAATGGTCAGTTGAATCAGTCGGCTTCCTACGATGACAACCTGCGAGTTCGTTATGACATGCTGCGAAAAGATGGTCGCTGGTTGATCAGAGATATGGCTGTTTTGAGATAAGTAGACCTCTCTTGAAAGTCTACTTTTATCGCAACGTTTGTGAGCGTAGCTCATGGTGTCTCTTGCATAAATTCTGGAAAGCCCCATAAATCTCCTAATTTTGGGGACTTTTTGCTTTGTTTGCTTAGCTCTAGTCGCTAACACAACTTGTCATCAAAGCTTGACTAAAAAGTCAAGTCCAGATTGCTCTTAGCTAAAGATTGAGAAAATTTGATCCCGGCAACCCATTAATGTCAAGATTTCATGACATTTTGATCCCCAGCTTGCCTGTAAATTCGTTAATTCACCTGAAATCGCTATCCTTAGCCCCTTGACCCAGCGTCAGAGTATTCTGTTACATAAAGTCAGGCGATCCCGAAGAAATACTTATTTTGAGTATTTCGTTAAGATCATCGGCGGCTGGCTCGACCCCAGGTACCTGTATGAATGATGACCCACCCATTGCGTTAGCAGCGTAGAAAGAGCCTTGCCCAAAGAGTCGCAGCTTTCTTCGATTTTGGGCACAAGTAAGGCAATGCACTAAGCGATCGCAAGCTGGAAATCTGAATCCAAACGGGTGAAGAACTCAAGTTGAAAGCTAGCTTTCTTTCAGCAACTGGATGTGTACATGACGACCAAAACTTTCAGATTCATCAGGAGTGACATACCTGCCGTCCTAATTATTGGAGAGCATAAATCATGGCAAAAGAACGCCCACCTTTAGAAGAGATGACACTGCGGCAACTGCGTAAAGTTGCGAGTGAATATGGCATCTCCCGTTATAGCCGAATGCGTAAGTCGCAATTGCTGGCGGAAATACAAAAGATACAGCGCTCAAAAATTTCAATCAGTCCATCTCGCACAGTGGAGGCACAGCCAGAAGTGGAAGCAGCAAAGTTTGAACTAGGTCAAGAAGATCGTACCGGTGGCACCCTTGCATCAGTGGATGAAGGATTAGCCGATTTACCGGCTGGTTATGGTGATAGCCGGATTGTTTTATTGCCGCGTGACCCTCAATGGGCTTATACCTACTGGGATATTCCAAATGAGCATAAAGAAGATCTACGGCGTCAGGGAGGACAACAGTTAGCGCTACGGATTTATGATGTTACCGACATCACCCTTGACTACCAATCGCCCCACAGCATTCAAGAATATCCTTGTGATGAGCTAGCACGGGAATGGTACTTGCCCATGCCAGTTAGCGATCGCGATTATGTTGTTGATATCGGCTATCGCTGTGCCGATGGTCGTTGGCTCATTCTGGCTCGTTCGGCACCTGTACATGTTCCTCCCGTCTACCCCTCCGACTGGATTGAAGACCAATTCATCACCGTAAACTGGGAAGAAGACCTCCGTAGCAAAACCTTCCTTGAATTGGTTCCTCCCAGCAAAAAAGCCGCTGCTAGCGCTGATACTAGCAGTGTAGATGCTGTTGGCAACCCCATTTACGATGCCATCTTCGGCATGGCACAATCCGCCGAAGCTCAGCGCGTTGCTGGTTCCTTGTATGGTTCTATGCAGCAAGTTCCGGTTCACGAGCAGGCAATTAGCTCCTATGTCTTCCCCTCTGGTGTTGGTATGTGGGCTGTACCAACAATGTCTGGTTTAACCATGTCTGGCGTTGGAATGTCTGGTGTTGGCTTCTCTGCTTCCATGCCTCCCATTCGTCCTCGCCAGTTCTGGTTAGTTGCGGATGCTGAATTGATCGTTTACGGGGCAACTGAGCCAGATGCTAACGTCACCATTGGTGGACACCCCATCAAGCTCAACCCAGATGGAACCTTCCGCTTCCAGATGTCATTCCAAGACGGTTTGATTGACTACCCGATTATGGCAGTGGCAGCTGATGGTGAGCAAACTCGTTCTATCCACATGAAATTCACTCGTGAGACACCATCACGCAACACCAA
Organism: Symplocastrum torsivum; assembly: GCF_059505465.1. NCBI lineage: Bacteria > Bacillati > Cyanobacteriota > Cyanophyceae > Oscillatoriales > Microcoleaceae > Symplocastrum > Symplocastrum torsivum. The sequence continues at coordinate 21,096 of NZ_JCACKQ010000126.1, forward strand.
TACAAAAGAAGAAGCCGTTCCCGAATGGCTTGCCTAACAAAGTGGCGAACTTGTAGGGGCAATGCCCTTAGGCGTGAAATTCTGAAGCTTGAAGAAAGAAAACCCTTACTCAAGCAGGGAACCTCAATTACTTACCTCCGTTGTATTTTGCTATCTCCCCCGACAGCAGCCGGGGGATTTTTTTTCTCAAGAACTATGAAAGCTCAAGAAATTGCTGAGAAGCTTGCAGAACTCTTTGGTAGCACTGCCGTTCAGATGACAGAACCTGGCGTCTGGCAGGTAGAAATGCCTCAGTTTAGATTGCTAGTCCTCTTATCACAAGACCAATCTTGGTTAAGAATTCTCATTCCCATTGCACCAGCCGGGGAAGCCCAACCATTCTTTGAACAGCTACTAGAAGCAAATTTTGATGACACTCAAGAAACCCGTTATGCTCTGAATCAAAATGTTCTTTGGGGCGTCTTCCAACACAACAGTGAGAGCCTTGAGCCTGAAGACTTCTCAGCAGCCGTAGCACGGCTGCTTTCTCTACGTCAGCAAGGACTGACGAGTAGCTTTGATCAGCTCGTTGACACTCGTATTCGTCAAATCATTCAGGTAGCAAAACAGCAAGGGCAATCCTTGGAGGCAACGCTCCAAACCCTAGATCGGTTTTATCGTGAAGGACTCATGGGTGAGTTGGAGCAAGGAGCAGAGTCGCGCCAACAGACACTAGCGGCATGGCAGCGTCGGCTCGAAACTCTTTGGCAAGAAGTAGAACCTTAAGTGATACCAATTGACTCAAATACGGAATTGCCACCACTGAGGGTAATACTTTGTGTGGCGGCAATTTGTATGACGTGATGAGTATCAAAGCACAATTATCAGCATAATTCCGGAACTGCTGCCAATTGGGTGAGGTAAATAAATGAATACTAGTGATTAAATCGGGTTAAAGCAAATGATCAATCAGCTATAACCGTGGAGGATTAAAATTTTACTTTCTGCTGGTAACTAAAAATAAGATTCTTGGGGACATTCACCCGCTTACCATGGATCGTCACCCAAAGTTTATCAATAATATCGACTCAAGGAGAATTAGAGACCTGATGCGCTCGAAGATGAGATTGCTTTGGTGTGAGGTTTTAATCAAGAACACGTTAGCCCTTACGGAGCATAGTACATTAGCTGCAAAGCGGCTCCAAACGAACATTGCTGTTAGACCAACATGGTTGATTCGTGTTAATCAGGTCGCTCCTAAGGCACTAGCGGTGACTGGGCGAGGTAGGACACAGCGGTTTTTGAAGAATAGCCCTTGCTGTTTCATAAATGAACTTCCGAAGAGTCGATTAGGATCAAGAGAACAGCGTCTTCTTCATGCATTTGCACCACTTTGTATAGGGATTGCTTGTACTAGTGGCACAGGTGCATTAGCCGCAACTCGGACGGCTTTGCCAGAGCCTCTTGATGGGTCGATAGATGAGGTGAGTAACATCAAGCTTTCCAATGAGACCCTTTCTCCTTCTCCAGAATCCTTTGGGCAAGGTTTTTTCAGACTCATTCCACAGCCGCAAGCTGTTGAACCAGGCTTCTTACCAAGCCTCATTCAAGATACATCTCTACAAGCACAGAACCTGCCGACTGCTCCACCTGTGCCACCAGAGAATCTACAACCTAACCCCAACCAAGACCGCTTTCTACAGCCGCCGACAAACCCGATACCTGAACCCTTAAGACCAGAGCAACCTGTTCAAACACCTGTCACTCCAGAACCACCCACGCAACCGCCTCCAACTCCAAGCACTCCTGTCTCACCAACGATTCAAGTTCAGGACATTCAAGTAACTGGTAGCACTGTCTTTGAAGCCGACGAGTTAGAGGCAATTACCCAACCTTATGAGGGACAAACTCTTACCCTAGAACAACTCAGACAAGTCGCAGATGCGATTACCCAGTTGTACTTAGAACGGGGCTATATCACCTCTAGAGCGATTCTTGTAGACCAGGACGTTACTAATGGTGTTGTGGAAATTCGCGTTCTAGAGGGCAGTTTACAAGAAATACAAATTGAGGGAACACGTCGATTAAATCCTAGCTATATCCGCAGCCGCGTAAAGTTAGGGGCGGGGACACCTCTTAATACCGCTGAGTTGGAAGACCAATTGCGGTTGCTCCGGGCTGACCCTTTATTTGAGAATGTAGAAGCGAGCCTCCGAGCGGGAACCCAAACAGGGCAGAGCATTCTTATTGTTCGTGTTGTTGAAGCTGACCCCTTTGAAGGTAGTTTTGGCATTGATAACTATTCGCCGCCGAGTGTGGGTTCGGAACGATTGGGCATCAACTTGCTCTATCGCAACCTTACAGGGAATGGGGATACAGTTGCAGGTTCGTACTACCACACAACTAGGGGGGGTGCAGATAGCTTTGACTTTACGTATCGGCTACCCGTCAACCCGATGAATGGTGCTGTGCAATTAAGAACCGCCATCAATAGTAATCAAATCGTTGAAGACGAATTCAGCTTCTTGAACATTGAAGGGGACTCAGAACTGTATGAAATTAGTTTTGAGCAGCCACTCATACGCACCCCCCGCGAAGAATTTTCTCTATCTTTGGGTTTTACAATTCAAGAAAGTCAGTCCTTAATTGGCGGTGGCTTTCCCTTCCCTGGGCCTGGTGCTGACGAAGAAGGGTTTACCAGAACCAGTGTGCTTAAGTTTGGGCAAAATTATTTGCGCCGGGATGTTAGAGGCGCTTGGTCTTTGCGATCGCTTTTTAGTCTCGGCACTGGCTGGTTTGATGCCACAATCAATCCTGACCCGATTCCTGATGGACGTTTTTTCAGTTGGCTTGGTCAGGTGCAGCGTGTGCAAGTTCTTGGTGAGGATAACTTTTTAATTGTAGGAGCTGACATCCAGTTAACACCCGATAGTTTATTTCCCTCCCAACAATTTGTAGTTGGTGGCGGTCAATCCTTACGAGGCTACCGACAAAACATTCGCTCAGGCGATAATGGTGTGCGTTTTTCCGTTGAAGATCGCATTACTTTACAGCGAGATGAAGCAGGTGCTTCTACATTACAACTCGCTCCATTTTTTGATGCTGGTATTGTCTGGAATGTCTCTGATAATCCTACTCCATCACCATCACAGCAATTTTTAGCAGGTGTCGGTATGGGATTAATTTGGGAGCCAGTACCGGGACTCAACCTTCGTGCTGATTATGCTTTTCCCTTGGTTGACCTTGATGATCGGGGTACTAATGCCCAAGATGAGGGCTTTTACTTTAGCGTTCGTTATTTGTTTTAGTTGTTGGTTATTGGTTATTGGTTGTTAGTAACTGTTAGAGGCTATTTGGGAAGCAAATATTAAAGTCTGAAGGTAATACTAAAGACTACTAACAAAAAAACAAATATCAACTATGCCTATTAGATTTCTAGCTGTTGCAGGAAGAATAGTGACTTGACTTTCGCTTTCAAGGTAGCAGAAACGGCTTGGCACCTATCCAACAACTAACAACTACCAAGGATTACCAATCAGTGTGAAAGCTGCCCAATAGTAAGGATGCCTTAGCTGTTTATCTCCAAGATTTGACAGTGCCTCTGGTAGGGGAATACCTCGGCTAGTACCAACGAGTTGACCATTTTCCAAACGGACTTGTCCTCGTAACATGGCTATCTGTGTCTGCCTCAATGCCTCAGCTTTAATGGGTGCTGTTCGTAACTGCTGGTAAAACTCACTCATCAGCCCCAAGGTTGCCTCATCACTGACATACCAGAGACTCGCTAGTGCCGACTTGACACCAGCTTGTAGCGCCAACCCCGCAAAACCTAATTCTGCTTGTTCATTGCCGAGTGCTGTGCGGCAAGCGCTTAGCACCAACAAGTCCACAGGTGGGTTACTCCAATTCAGTTGTGGCAATTGGCTCAGTCGCAGCTTTGTGTCCCACAGTTGAAGATAGGAATTAGCTGGTGCCCCAGGTTGAAATTCCCCATGGGTTGCCAAGTGTACAATCTGAAAAGGCTGTAGCTGACGCTGTAACTTCAGATTCTCCAGTGTGAAGTCTTCATTCAAAAATGATTTGCCTTGCCAGAGTTGCTGTGTAATGACAGATAACTCCAGAGGAACAGCGGGTAAAGGGTTTTGCTCGGTAAACTGTGATGCTCCCATTGCCAAAACTTGATAGCCTCTAATATCGCGATGTTGGCTATCAGTCAGCGTAAGACTGGGCATTAGGCTGATACTGTATTTTTCTACTAGAAACTCTTGACCACTGTGAAGGGCGGCTAGTGGAATTGACCGTAGATTCTTGTCCATGATGAACACTAAATTTTGGATATCAGCCGCTTGTAAATCAGCTTCCAGAGGAGTCACGAGCCATCGATAGAGTTGCTTAGCTGAGTTTAAGTAATTGGTACTCCTGGAACTGGTGACTTTGCTTTGGAAGTCCCGCACAACACGAATCACTTGCGATTGCGTACTCCCAGCAATCCGTTTGCGTATCGCTCGCCCTTCGGAAGTCACAAGCAACAGTTCCAACTCATCGCTTTTATTATCTGCCGCAGATTGTGAGGCAAGGCTGGCAGGAACAAAAGATACATAGATAAACGCCGCTTTCACATTTGTTGTTGCCTCAATTTCACTCAGGATGTTACGTGCTTGGGCTAAGGTTTTGCTTGGTGTATCGCTGCTTTGACCGAAATACTGCTCATACTCCTGGCTAAATGACTGCTCTATCTGTTCAATTCCCGTGTCAATTTCTAGGGGAGGAATGTTGTTCGTTGGCTCTAAAGGGAGCGGCTCCACCTGTGGAGGGAGGAAATCAACCGGGTTAGGTATTATTGGCTCTGGTGGTGGTGGTTCAGGAGGGGAATCTGATGTGATGATTTCAATATTGCCCAGAGTGTAACTTCCTGGAAAAGATTGGAAGGGTGAAATTGTGAATTGCCCACTAGTAACTGCCCCATTTGTACCATTCGTTGTTGCCTCACCCACTTCAAAGGGAGTTTCCCTGAACCCCCCATCGTGTCGAATCGTGATTGAACCACCATTCAATCCACCAGCAGTGGAAATACTTGCATTGACTTGATTTTGGTCAAGGAATGTGTCGGATGCCCGGAAAAATTGACCGGCTGTAATGTCAACATCGCCACCGCTGCTACCTGTACCGCCTTGGGCATTAATGGAAGCAACTTCAATATCTTCTTGAGAGTCGAGGGTAACAGAGCCACCAATTCCAGAACTCGAACTAGAGTCTATCACCTCAGTAAAGATCGATTCACCAGCCGTAACTGTAATTGACCCACCGCCAGAATCACCGGAAGCTCTTAATTGTTGTGTTGAAATGGCTCCTGTAGTGCTATTGAGTGTAATTTCACCAGCAGCATTGGCATCGGAATGAGAGTCAAGATTTCCCGTCGTAATGTTGCCGCTTGAGTCAAAAGCGATCGCACCACCGTTACCCGTACCAGAAGAAGAGTTCA